>JAGLTB010000102.1 GCA_023270155.1 Candidatus Heimdallarchaeota archaeon
AGTATGGTCCTCTTGGAAGACTCATCGATGCTTGAGCAACTATGCCTCTTCCTCCGAAAACAATATCAACAACATCTTGTCTGTTAATACCTGTCAAGACTGCTTGTTTGAATTTAGTAACATTGTTTGGCCAACGTCGTTGATTCACACCAAGATACATTATAAAGTCTGCGAGATATTCGTGGATGTAGATATTTGGATCAGCTTCTGCAACATCTATTAGTTCTGGAGGTGGTCCATCATAAACATCTATATCACCAACACTAAGAGAATAGAAAGTAGTTGATTCATCAGGAATTACAGTGATGATTTTTTCATTGACATAAGGTCCTTCCAAAAAGTAGTCTGGATTTCTAAGCAAAATGAAGTATTGGGCTGGTTCACGTTCACCGAAGGTGAAAGGTCCACATCCTACTGGAGCATCGTTAGTGAAATCATAGTAGTCTATATCTTTCCAAATATGCTCTGGGAGAATCCAGTCTGTACCAATT
Organism: Candidatus Heimdallarchaeota archaeon; assembly: GCA_023270155.1. Classification (GTDB taxonomy): domain Archaea; phylum Asgardarchaeota; class Heimdallarchaeia; order Heimdallarchaeales; family Heimdallarchaeaceae; genus UBA460. Next base: position 492 of record JAGLTB010000102.1, read on the forward strand.
TCAACTAAAACATCTACTGATTTAGGTCCATAGTCAAGTACTAATTCAACTACAAATTGACTAATTTTAGTAACTGATACAACACTATCGTATAACCAACTTCGTCGAGGAATACCAGGATCATCAGCTAATGTTTGCCAAGTCCAGACTACGTCGTCTGCGTCGACAACTTGTCCGTCATGCCACACAGCATTTTCCACCATATTAAAGGTCCATGTTGTGAAATCTGCGCTGACTACATATGATTGACAAAGTTCTAACCTTAATTCGTTGTTGGTGTCGTAAGTCATCAGAGCGTCATATATGTGTCCCATTACGTAACTTTCAAGAGACATTCCCCAAAACCATGGATTCAATGTTAGAATATCAGAAGTGATTCTTGTATTGTAAGTACCACCTACTGTTTTAGTTTGTCCCATGGATGTAAGAACTGGTGAAAGTACCATAATAGCGGCAAATAAAATTGCGCTAGTTATTAACAATTTTCTTTTCAATTTTTATCATTCCATTATTTTTCTGACTCTTTGACAAAAAATCAAAGATTATCTAAAAAAGAGCTGGAAGATATATAAGATTTTCGGGAAAAAAAGTTTATGTTTAGGAAAATAGTTATAAACTAAACATATTTTCTACTTTATTAGAGAAATAAAATGAAGCTTGTGATTAGATGAATATGCAATTATTCCAAGAAAAATTTGAGAGAGAAATTGTTAAAGTTATGCGTGATCTTAAAGTTCCAGGTATGTCCTTTTTCATAACCAAAGATGGAGAATCAATTTATGAAAGAGCTTTTGGTATGAGGGAAAAGAGAACCCCTAAACCTGTTACAAAGGATACTTTATTTGGTGTTTCGTCAATTACTAAATTTGTAACATGTATGGGAATATTACAGCTTCATCAAGCTAACAAGCTAGATATAGATCATCCCATTTCAGATTATGTTCCGGTCAATATTGGACTTAAAGATAATCCAATCAAGATTAAACACCTCATGAGTCATGCTTCAGGTGTTCCTGCTCTACATACTTTTTATTTTTCGCAAATGGATCAAGAACTCTATGCTGGTAAAACTCCTTCTTTCCCATTAGGAAATTGGGATGATTTTTATTTTCATATAAATAACGCAAAAGCTGAGGTTCTCTATCCTCCTGATACTAGATTTTATTACTGGAACGGTGGTTTTGCATTACTTGGACAAATTATTGAAAAAGTAAGTGGAAAAGCATATGAAGAATATATCACCGAAAATATTCTAAAACCACTAGAGATGAATAGAAGCACATATAGTAACATAGAAGCTGAAAAGGATGGAAATAGTTCAAAAGGATATAGCTTTCAATGGGCAGACAATGAAATTAAGCGAAGCCCTCAAGCTCTCTTAAGTAGCTCATTTATTGCTGGATCTGGAGGTTTGATTTCCAGCGTTGTAGAAATGACTAATCTTCTACAATGTCATCTGAATGGTGGGGAATTCAAAGGAAAAAAAATATTGGATTCAAAACTAATCCTTGAAATGCGTAAACCTCACAATAGTAATTTAGCAAGTTCTTACGAAGAATATTTTCCAGGAGGTAAAAGATCTTACGGTTATGGTTTGAACGTTCATGAGGATTTCCATGGTTATACATTGATTACACATGGAGGTGTATCTGGTGTCACAGGAGGGCAAATTGGTTTTATTCCTGAGTTGAATCTTACCTTTGCTCAACTATACAATGTTTCTTTTCTCTCTCTGCATCCCTTATATACAGCTTTTACTCATCTAGTGGGTAAGGATCCTGAAGAAAATATGCCCTTTTATAAAAGAAGGAAACACTATAAGAAACTCTGTGGAAGGTATGATGCTTATAAGAAGATTCTATCCTTTGAACTAAAACAAAGATATGGTGCTCTTTATCTTGAAGGTGCTTACTGGGATGGAAGAGTTTCTCAACCTTTACTTCCTAGTAATACAAATCCTGAAGTCATGGATTTCCACGTTATTTCTCCTTTTGGTAGAATGGAAGTTCCTTTTGCTGAAGCTGAAAATGGCGAGATCTCTTTCGAATTTGAAAGATATATAATGCATAAGAAAACAATCGAATTGGAAGAAGACTAGTAAAACCTATCTTTTCCTTCCTAAAAGTGGTTTCTTTTGTACATATTTTAACCATATAACAATTGCAGATACAGCCAAACTTCCTCCTCCTAAGGATAATCCAATAATCAATCCTCTTCTGATTGGAGTATCTAAAGCTGGAGAGATAAAAAATTCTGTTTCGTTTGACATATGTCCTCTTTCATCAGCTACAACTAAGGAGATATCATATTCCCCTTCAGGTAGTTCATCTACATAATACCGTAACGATTTTGATTGCCAAAATAGAGGAAATTCAATTTCTCCATTTTCCACTGTTTGGTTTCCTATCGTTATATAGTAATTTCCAACAAATTGTGTTTTAGATCTGAAATTATACCAGACGTCCCACTCAAAATACCCTGTACCATCTCCTTCATCCACAAGCGTAGGTGAGGAGACAGTTGGAGCAAATTTGATTCTTTCTATTTGAAAAACCTCAAAGGATTCTTCCCCTGAGTTTGGAAAAGTAGTTTCCCATTGGATATCTCCGTTCATATCAACTTCTGTTAGAATAGCACCATAATCACTGTCAGGGTGAGTATAAGCACCAAAGACACCTAATAAGTTATCATTTGGAAGTAAGTCACAATCCCCATAACTCACACTAAAATAATTGCTTGGAGCAGTCCATGCTCGAGTGATGTTTGCATACATTTTATCTTCATCAACAGTAATTTCTAACAATCTTGAAAGCTGGTTCAGAGAGTCAGTTTGGTTATGGTAATCGTTATCAAATAAGATGAATTTATTATCACTTATTTTTTCCAATGAATGAGAATGGAAAAATAGAAAATCTTGTTCTTCTCCATCAATGTCAAACATAGTAAAATTTCCATATTCTCCAAGACCCCATACAACCTCTTTTGTTTCATGATCGATTTTATAGAATGTGTTAACATTTCTAGCGTTTAAGTAAAGTATATTTTCTGTTTCATCGAAAAATACTGTGTTTGCATGAACAACGTTTCTAACCCCACCATATTGATCAAATGGAGGTGAAGCATCTCCAAAAGGACACCATTGTGAGAAATTAATGAAACTTCGAGTATCCAAAAACCAAACAAGATCTCCTTCAGCTGTATATTCATTGATGTAATCAAATTTGTATGTTCTTTCATTAAATACAATATTATATGATTTTAGAGTGAAATAGGTGTCATTAACGTAGTTGAATTCTGTATCGTGATGAGACCAAAAATTTAACTCTGTAGTTGTATTAGATTCTAAATTCCACAAATAAGTTTTCAAATCTGTTCCATATAAAATAGTAGTTGAGTCAATAAACTCGAATGGTCTTGTATCTAGAGAATCTGTCGTTCCAACATCTCTACTAAAATGAATTTTTCCATCTAAATCAGTGATCAATAGTGTTCGATTTAAAACTTCAAAATTAGATAGATCCTTACTCTCTAGAACGTACAGATTATATCCTTCAAATCTTCCTGAATTAGAATTATCTAGATATTCATATTGAATAAGATGATTTGAAGTATTACTTTGAATAACTGAATTAGGGAAAGCTGATGAGTATAGCATCAGAAAAGTGACAATTATCCACAAGAAACTTTTGTAAAATCGTTCTGGAAGATAATTAGCCATTATATTATTATCACCTTCTGTATTTCTTATAACTTTTTCTTACAGCTTTCTCTTACAATTATCTTTACATAAGATATTTATATCGAACTAGTATTTTTACAAACTAGAGAACTAGTAATAATGTGTGATTTAATGGATATGTCATTTAAATTTCGAACTACTTTATTTTGCTTTATTATGTTTTCTTTGTTGGTAGTAGTTTCAATACCTGGCGTTTCTATTGATAAATTAGGTGATGCATATGCTAATTCTGTTGTGGAGGAACATTCTCATTTTTATTATAATGGTGAAAATGCTCTCGGAGCTCCTGATGGTGAATATGCAACGATATTCATTTCCTATACCGTCGGATATCTAACACTTGATATGGGAGAAGAAGAATCAATTATTGGTGGAGAAGGAGATGATTTTTCAGTTATTGCTCAAGGAAATTATACAATCTTAGTTGGAAATAACATATCTCAACCGATGACCATGCTAAGTTTTGGAATTAACAATCAAAGTTTTGATTTATCTACAATCGCATTCAATGAAGTACGATATCTAAGAGTTGAATATGGTGGTGAATCTGTTTCATTAGATGCTATAGTAGCTTTTAACTATAATATTCCTGAAAATACATTACCACCCACTGATGAGACATCAGGTTTTTCTGTTGGAAGTTTTATTATATTTTCAAGCTTAATTTATGCTGCATTTGCATTAGTTAGAAAGAAATCAAAGATAACCATGTGATTTGATGAAAGATACAAAAGTTTACCTTCATAAAATTGCAACAGTTGTTCCCGAGAAATATTATACTCAAAAATTTGCGCTAAAAAAAATGAAGGAACTTACAGCAAAATCGTTGAAAGATCGGATTTTCTTAGACAAAGTCTACAAAGGGACACAAATCGAAAAGAGACATGCAGTTATTGAAGATTATGATAAGAATCCGGAAGATTATACTTTTTATCCTAAAAATAAGAATCTAAAGCCTGAACCTACAACTGAACAGCGTAATGATTTATATGCAGAAAAAGCTATAGAATTATCATTAAAGGTAGTAAGAAATCTTTTTGATAATTCACCTGAATTTAATAAAGATAATATAACCCATATCATCACAGTTAGTTGTACTGGTTGTATGGCTCCAGGATTCGATTTCTATATTGTAAGAGATTTAGATTTACCTATCAGTATTCATCGTTATCATCTTGGTTTTATGGGATGTCAAGGAGCTTTTCCTGCTATGAAGCTAGCACGCAATATTTGCATTTCTGAACCTGATGCACGAGTTTTAGTTGTTAATGTTGAGATCTGTTCTGTTCATCTTCAACAAATACGGAAATTGGATATTGCTATTGCTAATGCCATATTTGCAGATGGTGTATCAGCAGCATTAATTTCATCTCAAATTGATGATATGAAAGGACAGAAGTACCTTTTGCGTGATTTTATGACGTCAATTGCAGATGATACAGAAGACGATATGGCTTGGAAAATAGGGCAAACTGGTTTCTTGATGAAATTGTCACGGCATGTTCCTAATATAGTCAAGGACAACATTAGTCCTGTAATGGATGAATTATTCAAAAGATCAGGGATAACTCAAGACTTAATCGATGTATGGGCGATTCATCCAGGAGGAAAGGCCATTTTGGAAGAAGCTGAAGAAATATTAAATATCACTAAAGATGACTTACGTTCTTCCTATCATGTAATGCATCAATATGGTAATATGAGTTCTGTTACTATTATGTTTGTTTTAGAACATATCCTTCAAGATTCTGAGCAACAAGGAAAAGTTTTTGCTGCAGCTTTTGGTCCTGGGATTACTATAGAAGCAGGATTATTAGAAAAAATAACGATATAGGCTAGAAATGTCATTATTGTGTTTTATTAACCATTTCTAGTTTAGCACGACGTTTTTTTACAAACCAAATTGTTAAAGGAGCAGCAATAACAATAAGTCCACAAGGTATTGTAATTGAAAGAATTATTATATCCCTTCTTTTGCTATTGTTGAGAAGAGAAACCACTGTTTGAATACCATCTTGGTTTTCAACAACAATCTCAATATTTTTTGCATTAGTTTGTATATTTTGAAGTGAGATTTGCAAATTATTCGGTTGCCATTGTGGGAGAAAGATGAAATCATTTTGAAAAACTACTTTTCTATCCACTAAGACTCTAATGGTTCCATTTGTATTGGAATCTATTTTATATGAATTCCAAGTAGTTACATTCAGATTGATTTCTCCATTTTCAAGGTCAATGGTACTTTCTTCTAAATCAATAAGTGGTCGTTCATAGAAACGTTCCAATCTGTGGATCCAGAAATATCTAAGGTCTACTCCGGAAATAGCTAATTCCCAAACAATTTCTCCAGATTTTGAGACTTCAGTAATTAGTGATGTATCATAAAGATTCAAAATCAATGCCTTATTTCCAAATATTCCTAGTGTATTTCCATCTGGTAATCGATCAGCATCCCCACCTGATTCAGGAAGATAGTAAGAGTCATTGGATGGTGTCCATGACCATATCTCTTGAATAGATTTTGTACTCTCATCTATTTCAAATTCTAGAAATCTTGAATTACCTTGAGAGTTTTCCAGAGTCATTGTGCCAGGATTAGAACTATTATACAAATCATTATCATAAAGTATGAAGCGATTTTCTCCTAACATCTCCAAAGCATGAGGATGATACCAAAGAGATTCCTTAATTTCACCATCAATATTATATGAAGTGAAATTAGTCTTTTTTCCTGCATCCCATATAACTTCTTTAGTATTGTAATCAATTTTTAAGATTGTGTCTACATTTCGAACACACAGGTAAATAGAATCTTCTTCTTTATCCCAGACAAAACTACTTGCATGCATCCAATCCGCTCCTCCGTGGAAAGTCGCATTGAATCCTATGCTAGTATGACGAGTAGAATTGAAGGGGAAATAGTCTTGACCTTCCCATTTCCAGATTAACTCTCCTTCTTTGGTGTATTCTGCTAATTTATCATACAAAATTGTCTCTCCATCCCAAATTTCTGTTGACATTGAATATTCCAAAACCATGAAAGTATCAGTTTCAGGATTATAATCAAATTCGTGATGTCCTGCAGGGACATCTAGAAGCTGCAAAGTATCAGTCTGATAATTCCAGAGTTCCATATAATTCTCTTGTCCCCCCATAGCAATTGTAGTTGAATTAATAAATTTGTGAACTGAATGAGCTGAATTTTGTAATTCAGCAACTATTTGACCTGCTGAATCAATTATTATTACTTTTCCAGTACCAATCCTTGAAGCTTGCAGTTCTCCTACTTTATTTGGGTCAATATCTACTTGAAAGTATGGTAAGATTGTTAATCCACCTGTTGAGTACTTTGACCTAATATCTGCAGCAAGGATAAAGTTACCTGAAATATCTGGTGGAGGTATATAAGTGCCATTCAACGATGCAGCTGCGATTTCAATAAGTTGATTAACTACCAAGACCTCATTGAATTTTCCATCATACCTTAAATCACCTTTTTGAAATGCTTTTTGCGGTGAAACTTCTTCTTTTATTATACGAATCACTGTCGCAAAATCTAATTCTATCAAGATTCCATATGCCGTGGGAGGATTATCTCCAATTTCTATTTTTAACGAATTATCTCCAATGTAAAACCACATACTGTTTACTTCATCAGTTACATTAAACAATACAGTCTCTTCCCAATTAGATACTAGTTCAAGAACTTCAGGACTATTATTCGCGATATATTGGCCAAAAATGATGAAATCAGCCATATCAGACCATTCGAAGGTATCATTTGCTAACTCACCAAGAAGCTGGTCTCTAATTAATAGAATTTCTGTAGGTGCATCAGATAAATCAAAAGGTACGACTCTATGTGTTAATTTGATTACAACAAAAGTGATTACACCAGCTGATATTATCAAAATGACTAAAATACTAAATGCTATCAAGGACTTCTTAAGTATCTTATTCATCTATGGTTCAGTCACAGATTCCTTTTTATTTATTTCGTTGATATAATTTGAGGAGAGATTGTTTTAGCACATGAGGAAAATTTATCAAAAGATAACTCAACATTTATTTGGAAACAGCATGAGAAATAAAACGAAAAATCTAAAAATCAGAGAGTTTTCTTTTCCATTATCTATGTATTATTTTGCAAGATTTTTCTTCAATCATCATAAATTCAATATGAAACTCAACAGATGGGAATCAAAGAAATTACATAAGAGAACTACCAATATATCAATTGATAGACCGATTTATATTACTGGTTTGACTCGTGCGGGAACAACAATAATTCTTGAAATGTTAAGTAAACACTCTGATACAGCAAATCATCGCTATCTTCATATGGTAAATCCTTATATCCCCAATTTCATCCAGCAAATAGCAAATAAAACAAGAATTTTTGTGAAAAAATCAGAACGTCTACATAAAGATAGGATCGTAGTTAACCGTTCCAGTCCTGAAGCAGTTGAAGAGATATTTTGGCAAAGATTTTTCAGTGGAATAATTGATGAAAAAGTGTCTAATATATACACTTATTCTACAGTAAATGAGGAGTTTGAAGAGTTTTATGCAGAGCATTTGAAAAAACTGTTATGTAATCAGAATAGCTCCCGTTATCTAGTAAAAAACAATTATAACGTAAGTAGAATGGAATATATCCTTAAATTGTTTCCAACAGCTAAATTCCTAATTGTAGTAAGAAATCCTATAGATCATATTGCATCTATAATTAAACAAGATCAAATTTTTCATGAAATGGAGAGGAAACACAAACAATTATTACATTGGACAAAGATTATTGGACACAGGGAATTTGGTTCCGCTAAATTATGTATCAATGTTAATAATACTGAAGAAATTGAACAAATTAGAGAATTGTGGAAGAAAGAAGAAACATGTGTGAAAGGTTGGGCAATTTACTGGTCATCAATATATGAAGCAGTTTTGGAATTTCTTCAGAAAAACAAGGAATTAGAAAAAGCTGTGTTAATGGTGAGATATGAAGACTTATGTGAAAATTCAAATGAGACACTTGATAATATCATAAATCATCTTGAGCTGTCTCATGAGAAATTTACAGAAATTAAAACCGAATATTCCAAAAAATTGACAAAACCTACATATTATAAACCAAAATTCTCAGAAAAAGAGATTCAAACCATTATAGAACTTACAAAAAAAACAGCAGAAAAATTCAACTATAAATTCTAAATGTAGCTAAAGAATAAAAAGAGAAACTAGGATATTTGATCCTAGTCAATAGAGGGTTGAGGAGAAATCTTTCTCTCCTCAACTTTTATCTGTTCTGAAGTGATCACAGCTTCTTTTGGTGATATATGTCCAGCTTCTAGTTGTTTCATGCTCCCAATCAAATTTCTATTCAATTCTTAGATCTCGATTCTTTTATGGAAACAATTTACTAATAATGTTTTCATTGCATAGATTTAATAAAATGTTATATTTAAGGACGAAAGTTTTTTTACTAAAAAAACCTTGGTTATTTAATGAGATTCAGAGATGAAAAACTACTGGTATCTCTTTTAATCATTTTTCTAACTATCTCTACATTGTCAACTTTTGTGTCAGGTGCAACTATGACTCATACATTTGATACAAATAATGGAACCATTGTTGAGATAATAGCAAACGCTGATTCTATTAAATTGAGAAATGGTTTGAACGAGTTTGAAATATTAATAAATCTGATTGAGCTTAACTCTGATGCTATAAGTATTTTCAATTTAGAAATAGATTATAGATTAGATACACACTTTTCAAATACTGAAGTCATTAGTGAAAATCTAACTCAAGCAGGACAGACTTTAAACACAATCTCTTCTTATGAATATGATTCTGCTTGGGAGAAAGTAAACTTAGAAATGAGAATCAAATTCAATCAACATAGAGAGAGAGATGTTAATACAATTGTAGATACTTATGAGTCAGATTGGTTGTTTTTCTTCGCTCTTGAGCCTAGAACATTACTTGATGATTATTTATGGATAATAATTGCAGGAAGTTCTGTAGCAGCTATTCTTGCAGGAACTGGAATGTTCCTCCGTGGTCGTATGAAAAGTAGAATCAAGAAAAAACGTTTACCTAAAAAAAGCAAAAATCTGTTTTCCAAATTTATTAGAGAAGCTAGTACAAAGAAAACTAGAGAATATAAGAAAACTTGGAAAGAGTTTGTTATTTCATTACACAAAATCAATCCAGATATCACAAGTAAGTCAGTTCATCGATTATCCAGAGAACTACTATATGATATACTAGGAGACTTTTCAGACGAACAAATGTTGAAATTACAGATAGCAATGGATAAAAGAGCTAAAATCATACAAACACTGTCAAACCTTCTGAAAAAGATGAAAAGCACTAGTGAAGGTATCATCAGTAATCTAAAATAAGAAATCAATTAAAACTCGACTTATCTTCATTAATGAGATTCTTTAAGTTTCTGAATTTTTTGGCTTAATAGTGACTTTAAAAAGGCACCAACTTAATTGTTATCTTGGACCAATGAAACAGACAATTTCGCTAGAGATATTAGACATACATTGCAGTAAATGTGCTAAAAAAATAGCGCTAGCTTTAGAGCAAACTGCTGGTGTTGAAAACTCAGAAGTTGATTACAGCGGAAAACAAGCTACTGTTAAAATCGAAAACTTGATTGTTTCCAGTTATAAGATAAAAATGATGCTTATAGCTCTTGGTTTCTCAGCAATGCTTCTTTAGAATTTAAAAGAAACTTCTACTTTCTTACTTAAATGAATTTGACAAACAGTTTAATTCATAAAGCTTCTCTGTCATGATTTAGATGAGAATTATGGAAACTCTAACATTAAAAGTTGAAGGAATGACTTGTAGTCATTGCGAAATGACTGTCTCAAAAGCACTTAGATCTGTTTCTGGAGTCAAAGATGTTGATGTAAGTCATGAGAAAGATTCCGCTGAAATCACTGTGAAGAAGGGTAAAGTTAAACTTGAAAAACTGATTGAAGCTGTTGAATCTGTAGGTTACAAAATATCTTCATGAAAACTGAAACACCAAAGTAATCAGATTTTAAGGAATTTGAAAGAGTTAGATTGATTTGAGCAACATAGAAAAAAAGACAGTTAGTGTTGAAGGAATGCACTGTGCTGCATGCGTAACTAGAGTTGAAAAGGCTCTTTCTTCTGTTGAAGGAATTGACTCTGCTGCTGTCAATTTGCTCAGTAATAGCGCTCAAATCTTTTTTGATTCCTCTGTTGTGAAAGATAAACAAATAAAAAAAGCAGTCGAGTCAGCTGGATACAAGGTTTCATTTGATGATGTTGAACTCTCTTACATGAAGAACACTCATCTTATTGATATGAGAAAAAGGTTTCTCTGGAGTCTTGGATTAGCTTTACCTGTATTTGTTTTTGCAATGGGCCATATGCTACCTTTTAGATTATGGTTTGTTGGATTTGCGAGTTGGCAACAAAATTTCTTCATTTTTAGAGGAATGACATTTTCGAATTTTCTCCAACTTATATTAACAACTCCAATACAATTTATCATTGCATTTCCATTCTATAGAGATGCTTGGAAAAGTCTAAAAGCTAAAAGTGCTTCAATGGATGTTCTTGTTGTTCTTGGAACTACAGCAGCTTATCTTTACAGTTTGTTTTCCCTGATATATCCTTACATAAATACTTCATACCATGGAGAAGTTTTCTTTGAAACTTCTGCAATTCTTCTAACTTTTATTTTTCTAGGAAAATACCTAGAAGAAGTAACAAAAGGAAGAACCTCTGAAGCGATAAAAAAACTGATAGAACTCAGACCTAATACTGCTACTGTTATTCGAGAAAATAAGGAAGTAGAAATTCCTATTGATGATGTTAAGATTGATGATATTTGC
>JAGLTB010000103.1 GCA_023270155.1 Candidatus Heimdallarchaeota archaeon
AATTCAGAGTAGATGGCTTACAACCATCAAGCTATTCCGATTATTCTGATACTACTCCTGAAAGAAAATGTTTGGTTACACATTATGAGGCAGGTTCCAGTTATTTTTGGAATTGGGAAAATGAGCAGATTGTTGAGAATAAAACACAAGTTCAATGGGAAATTCCACGAGAGAAACCTTTTACTTTCCTGGTAAATTGGGATTTCTACTCAATATTGTTACTTATTCTCTCCTCTTCCCTAATTGTTTTTATTAATAAAAATCGAAGAAAGAGGTATTTACATGAATAAAGAAAAAAGAGGAAGAAAATTGAATCCCAAATACTTCTTTGTGATACATCTTGGAATTTCGTTACTCGCACTTCTATCAGTGATTCCATTTAATTTGAATATGCGAGCGTATAATTTTGATTACGAATTAGTACCCTTTGCCACATCCCTATTTTGCATTTTAATTCCACTTTTACTTTCTTTTCCATTCTTTAATTACTCACGACAAAAGATAAATCAATCTTCCTCCCGATACAAGTTTTTCACAAGAAAGTCCTATATTCAAATGTTGTTTATTGTACTAATACTTGTTTCACTATCCCTTGTGATAAGATTCTATCTAATAGATCCAGCTGTTCCATACGCTACTAAATATCCCTTTAAACTCTCTACGATAGCAATTACATTCAGTTATTTCACTACAATATCTACATTGATAGTTATTGAACAGCTCCCTTTATCTCAAAATGAGGTAAAGAAAACAGACTACAATTATAAAACTGCTTTATCTTGGATTGTGTTAGTTTTAGTTATGCTATCAGCTATTAGTCCATTTAATATTTATATTTCTTTCATAATCATTGGAATTTGTGGAGGTATTTTTCTCTGTTTATTTGTTATTGCAATGATTAAGTTTCTAAAAAATGAAAAGGAAAAGAAAACAGAAGATATTAATCATGTTTCTAAGCCATTATATTACTATATATTGCTGATTGCTTTTTCCCTAGTTACTATCCTATACTATACCCTAATGATTCTCTATATTGTGTTTCTAGTAAAAGGATATTTGATAATAAATTTCAGAGAATTTTATTCGGGATTTTTCCTTGGAATTCAAGGAAGTTATGTACTCTTCCTAATAATATTTTACTCAATAATCTACTGGATAATGATAAAGAAAAAGGTGCTATAATAGTTTTTATGGATAGCAAAGCTCCCAGCTAGGATTAAAAGTATGTATCATTTCCATCAGCTCATTGTAACCTTCAGTTGAGAAATATTGTTGAGGACAACTCCTTCCATTGTTTTCTGTAACATCAAAATGGATATGAGCTCCTCCACCAACGTAAAGAAATCTCGCTATCTCTTGTCCTATTCCCACCCAATCACCTTTTTGAACTTTAAACATTGCTAACTGTTTGTCTTTATCTTCAGAATTCTGTGTCCATGGTTCGAAGTTATACCCTATTAGAATTTTTTTACTGAATCTAATATCCAACCTAATATAGAATCTGTTCTCATATTCTTCGCCATTATCTCTCCATTCTACAGTAACCACCTGCCCTGGTGTTGCTGCTAGAACTCTAGAATCATTTAGAAGAAAATAATCAATCCCATTGTGTTCGAAACCCCAAGGACATGCATCTGATTCGCTATAACCTTCATTGAAGGCGTAGATATCAGTTCTATTGTCATAGATAACATCCATAAAATCCAAAACTGAAGGATCATATCCGTCTCCTGGATTGAATGTAATTTTGTTCCAGCTGAAATATAAGTAAACAGCTGCAAATCCTGCACCTATTATTAGCAAAACGATAATCACAATTTTGATTCTTCCCATGAACCAAGGTATAATAATGGAATTAAAAACTTAATCCCTTTTATGTTTTAGAATTAATTTCATCTTAGAGCAAAATAATAAAATTTCACCAAAATAAAATGCAAAAAACCAATCTTAGTTGTCGTATGTGAATTTTTTTCGACATATGTTTGACTAAATAAACACTGTAAAACCGTGTGTTTTACAAAGACACATGGGGTGTGTGTAACCTTCCACAGATGTCAATTAGAACGCACACCGTTGGTTTTTCCAAAGACTTTTATACTAGTCATTTTTGCACGATTCAGTCACTTGATATTAGGTGAAAAAAACAATGGACTTTATAAAAAACGCATGGAATAATGCAAGTAACAACATTTGGTTAATCGTTATAAGACTCGCATTGGGTCTTGAATGGTTTATGGCTGGCCTTCATAAATTAATGGATCCAACTTACATTACTAATATCGGAGGAACACTCGGATTCTTTGGAAGTGCTGGAAACCCAAACGTTTGGTATCAAAACATGACAGCCAATGTCTTTCTAAATAACCCAGAAGTTTTCGGATGGTTAATTTCAGTCGGAGAGTTACTTGTTGGTTTAGCATTCATTTTTGGAGTTTTATTTAACTTTGCAGCCGTTGCAGGTGTCTTCATGAACCTGTTATTCTACTTTGCAGCTGGATGGACCGGTCCTTCCACACATTCCTTAAACTGGATAATGACCATAATAACTTTAGCTCTTATAGTAAGCACTGGTTCTAAAGCTTTAAGCATCGATCTATTCGTCGCTGAAAAATTTGAAAAACCATGGTTACACAGACTGTTAGTTGATTGGTTTAACGTAGACAAATGGCTAAACAAGAAAGTTTAATCAAAATTTAGGTAGGATTTCCTACTTTTTTTTCTCATTTTTCTCATCCAAAACATTAAATATTTTCAATATTAGATTATACTGCTTATCAAGGTGGAATACTATGCTTAAAGAAGAGAAAATCGAATTTTACAAAAAACAAATAAAACTGGAAAAACGTATAGGAGAAACTGCAGAGAATTCAGTTAAAAACGTAAAAAATGAATTGATAAAAGAGCTTATTCATTCTATAGCATTGGATTCAAAGAAACATGCAAGTATAATCAATTCTCTTATAGCTATGAATTCATCAACCCAACCGTTTATTGAGGAAGAGAAATATGATGAACTTGTAAAGAATATTGAAGAACATATTAAACTTGAACTTGAAGCAATTAAAACATACAAGGCATTGATTGACCAAGTTGAGAATGAAGAGGAAAAAATGTTACTTCAAGCAATCCATCAAGATGAACTACGACATCACACTCTTCTTAAGAAAATACTCAGATCTATTATTGAAACAGAAGCTCTTACACAGGATGATGTATGGGATTCAATTAAAGAGGACTTTCTTCCACAATTTTAGTCCCAATAATTTCTTCCTCCTAAACTTTATTAATGTGGAAAATCCTTTGAAAACAGATTTTATGAAAGTCCAAGAAGTAGGAACGAGAGGATTCTTCTTTAGTTTTGATGATCCATATAGAACTAATTTGTATGTTATTAATGGAGAACAATATTTGTTTATTTGTGATACCTTTTTAGGACCTGAACCAATGAAAGAAGTGTTAAGTTTCTTGGAAGAAAAGGAGTTCACCTCAAAACCTATTATTGTGTTCAATTCTCATCATGATTATGATCATATTTGGGGAAACCAATGCTTTAAGGATTCTATTATTTTAGCTCATAACCTCTGTCGAAAGAAAATAGAAGAGATAGGAGAGTCAGATTTAAAGGATTATGTAGATCACAAAAAGGGAGACGTAGAACTCACTCTTCCTAATGTCCTCTTTTCAGAGAAAGTGATTTTCGTAGAAGAAGGAGTTGAGTTTTTCCATAGTCCAGGACATACTGAAGATTCTTCCTCATGTTATGATCAAATAGATGAGGTGTTATTTGTTGGAGACAATATAGAAACTCCCCTCCCATATCTAAGAAAGCTTAATCTAAAGAATTATACTGAAACGTTAGATGATTATATAGCTAGAAAACCAATAGTTATCCTATCTGGACATGATGATCTAATGTTCACAGACAAATTGATAAGAGAAAATCTAGAATACCTCAAGAATTTCGCACCCGGGAAGATTGATAGAACTGATTTTACAAAGAAACATCGAGGAATTCATTATTCTAATCTTACAACAATAGGGCAAGTACTGAAAGAAGAAAGCAAAAATGAAGAATCTTTGCTTTACTATAAGGAAGCTAGACTTATTCTAGATGAATTAGAACAAAATCCACAAGTGGATGAATTAAAGGAAAAGACAGACAAAATCATTAATGAACTTTCCAAATGAGTAAATAGAATTAACATTTATTTACTATATTTTCGAATTACTTGGCTCAAAACAGTATTCGTCAATCCAGTTGAAGTTAGGTAATTTCTAATACCTCCATTGCGAGCAATAATATTAAAAAATGGTTGGATTTTCTCTTTGCTTGTCGTCAATCCGGTCGCTAAATAATCTTCTAAGATTTCTTCCTCAGACGTATCCAATAGCAGCAAAATCAGAGCTACTATCATCCCTGTTCTATCTTTCCCTGACCAACAATGAATCACTATCGGAGTTTCCACAAAAACTAGTTGCTCGAAAATACTCTTGATTTGACTTTTGAAATATTTTGGAATTATTTCATAAAATCCTCCCTTTTCATTAAATGGAATAAACCTTGTCACATCCTTTTTATTTAGAAGTGTGTCAAGTAAAGGTGCATTCACATAACTTATGTTCTGGATTGATTCTTCGGAATAAGGAAATCGATTGGTTTCTGTAGGCCATCTAAGATCAATTATAGTTTTTATTTCAAAACCTTCAATCAACTCACAAAAATAATCTTCAGAACAGTGAGGAGCTAGATGAGAGCTTCTGTAAATCATTCTAGGTTTAATCATACTAGTATACTTAGCTAAATCTCTATAATTTGGGATCTTGTCCAGAGCAGTCTCTACATCTTGCATTTAATCAACTACGTTCTATATGATAGATTCTTACAAGTATATAAATTAAATTTCGTATATTCCAATGAATACTAGAGGTAAAACTTAAGTGTTTAAATGTTGAAATACTAAATATAACATGTGGTGGTTAATTTGAAAGTTGAAGAATTGCAACCTGAATCAAGTTTCGATAGCTTAAAAGTAAGAGTAATTTCTAAAGAGGGACCAAGACAGGTCCAAGGACGTTCAGGAATACTCTATGTTTGGGATATCTTAGTAATTGATGAAACAGGATCTACTACTCTTACACTCTGGGGTGAAGATGCTGGAGAAAACTATAATGTTGGTCAAGTAATAACTATTGAGAATGGATGGTGTAAGATGTTTAGGGATCAAAAGCAAATATCTCTTGGAAGAGAAGGAAAGATGAATCCCGCTGAAGATGATCCTGCTATCCCTACCAAACTTCCTGGATAATATAAAATGGAAAAGAGGAAGATAATTCAGATATCTTTCTCAAATACTATTCCTTTGCATCCCAATTTGAAACCATATTCTTCGTATGAAGGGATAATGGCTTCATTACGAGGATTAAAGAACATCTGCATTCTTTCTACTTCTTTTTCTTTGGATTTCTCGAAAATCGCTTTTTGAAGTGCATTTTGTATGTTAGCTTCACCATACATGTAACCATTGATTGCTAATTTGAGATCATCAGTGAAGTAAGCTAAAGCTCTGCCTTTTATCTTATCATCTTCTTTTACAATTAAATGAGCATAAACCCCTTCAAAATTCTTGATAGTCTCGAAATTCTGCTTTGCTTGTTCCTCAGTATAACCCAACTCGTCCATGAAAATCTTTACCATTTGATCTAAATCTTTATCGTAATCAAAGTCAACCGCTTCTATAGTTTCATCCACTTCAAAATCTTTCAAATCTTTAAGCTGTAACTCATATGTGTAGAAACTTGTTTCTTTCTCTTTGAAATTCCATTTCTTTATCAAATCCAAGGTATTTCCCCAAACTTCTGCTCCTTCAGCTCTAATGTTATTTACATCCTTTTTCTTAAAAACTTCAACAATTTCATTGAACAATAGTTCTGTTACTTCTTCATGCTCTGGTAAAACAAAAGGTAATCTTAGAGAACCAAATTTAGTATCCTCTCTCTCAACTACTCTGGCTGTTAGGAAGCCAACCATTTTGTTATCTTTGAAACAATACAATCTAGTCTCAGGATCAAAATCATCTCTAGAATAAGCTTCTTTCAATTGTTCTGCTTGTGTCTGACCAAAATACTTCCAGTCCTTGATAGCTTCGGTTCCTACTTTAACTTGTTCTTCAATAAACCCATCTTCGTATTTTTTTATAATATAATCTGACATAAGTATCGAGGACATTATGCACTTATAAGATTTCTACATTGGCAATTTCTCTGAGAATGTATTCTCATTTTTTCTGTTATTCACAAAGGATTAAATAGAACTCTTTGGTTCGTTAGATTCAAATTGTAAAGGAGAATAAATAGAATGGAATTTTATGTGACAATCATAGTAGTACTCGTTTCTATAATAGCTTTTGTTCTTATAATCATGTTTTTAGCTGGAATAAAAATTATAATGGAATATGAGCGAATGGTAGTGTTTAGATTAGGAAGATACAAAAGAACTATAGGTCCAGGATTGGTTTATGTAACACCGATTATGGAATCTGCAAGGAAAGTTGATTTGAGAATTATCACTCAGGATATTCCTAGACAAGAAGTGATGACCAAGGATAATATCCCTGTTTTAGCTAATACTGTAGTTTATTTCAAAGTTGAAAGACCCGCAGATGCAGTAATCAAAATCGAGAATTATGTTTATGCTGTACGACAATACACTCAAGCAGCTCTTCGTGACACAATGGGTACAATGGAACTTGATCAGGTTCTAATTGAAAGAGATAAAATAGCCCAAGATATCAGAGAGATTGTAGACAAAGAAACTAGTGAGTGGGGAATAGATATTCAAGGTATTAAAATTCAAGAGATAGAATTGCCAGCTGAAATGAAAAGAGCTTTCGCAAAACAAGCAGAAGCTGAAAGAGAGAAAAGAGCTGCAATTATACAATCTCAAGGTGAACTTACAGCTTCTCAAAATCTCGCTGATGCTGCTGAAAACTTATCTAAACACAGAGGTGCCCTAGCTTTAAGAACACTTCAAACAATCAGAGATATCGCACAAGATCCCAGTGAAAAAATAGTTATTTTCATGCCTAATGAGATCTCTGAAGGGATAACAGAAGCAGTGATGAAGAAAGCAAAAAAATAAAGGGGAGTTAATTGTTAGATCCCAACACACGCTATCTCCAAATAGCGTTTAATACTGACGCAAATCAAGTTCGAAGAATATTAAATAAGATACCTTATGATCCTCGAATCATCATTGAAGCTGGGACACCTTTTATTAAACTGACAGGAATGGCTGGAGTAAGACTCATTCGAAGAATGTGGAAAGGACTTGTTGTAGCAGATCTAAAAGTGACAGATGGAGCTGTTAATGAAGTGATGTTTGCTTCTCAAGCTGGAGCTACTGCAGTAACTGTTATGGGGTCAGCTCCAACCGAAACCATCGATCTCTTTAATCAAACTTGTGCTTCAAGAGGAATCTACTCCATGGTTGATATGCTTGGTGTGGATAATCCCTTAAAACATCTCCTTCCTTTGATAAACAAACCAGATTTTGTTGTTATTCACAAAGGAAGAGATGAAGAAAGTACAAGAAGGAAGATAATAAGATTCAAAGATATAGCAAAAATACATTCCAAGTTTGATTCATTCATCGCTGTAGCTGGAGGTTTAGAACCAAAAAGCGTTCGTACTGCTTATTTCAACGGTGCTGATGTAGCAATATTGAATGTTGTGAGACAGGGTGATCCTTACCAAGGAATTCCTGAGACTGCTGATTTCAAAAATCTTATTCCAAATATTCTTAAAGATGTGGGAAAATAATTTCCTTCATTTTATTAATATTCAAAAATCAATTCTGTACCTGAATAGAAATTATTGATAATATCCTCACCTAATCTCTTTTTGAAATG
>JAGLTB010000104.1 GCA_023270155.1 Candidatus Heimdallarchaeota archaeon
TTATTTCATCAGAACTTAACTTACTAGTTATAGAAGATGAGGGACTTATGGAACATACTTCAGGGAAACTTGATGGTGTGCCACTCAAAGAATTCTTTGATACATTGAAGAGTGTTGGAGATTTTGAAGAGATGGTTCTTCAAGCTGGAGGAGAACCATGGAATGAATACAAAGAGAGAGTATGGAATAAGTTTATTGAAATTGCAGAACAAAATTATGCTCATGATAACATCTTGATTGCAACTCATGGAGGTGTTACTCGATCAATTATTTCTAAAATATTTGGTGTTCCTTTTCTCAAGATGTTGTCCCAAGGAAATTGCTGTGTGAATGTTATTGATTATGAGCAAGAAAGAGAAGATATTTTCATTATTAATCTTCTAAACTATACCTACCATATAACCTAGAATTTTTTTCTTATATAGCTACTTTTATATATGTTCATTTTTAGCAATATTCAGAAATATGAATATTGAGAATTCTGAACAAGAGGTCAGTCTATGAAGGTTGGAAAAGTTACTTGGTTCGCGTTTAGAAACGCGTTTAGAAGAAAGATAGTAGCCATTCTGGCAATTGTAGGTATTAGTATTGCTATTACTATGCAAGTTACAATTAATGCTTTTACAACAGGAATGGATGAAACTTTCGGTGATATTTTTGGTGAATTGGTTGGAACTTTTCAGTTACAAGAGAAAGATACTCCCTTTGCATATGCTTCTCAGTTACCAGCTAATATCACACAGACAATAATGAATTTTGAAAATAGTTCAAAGATAGACTCAATAGCTACGGAACAACTCTTACCCGCTACGGTTAACAATTATACAGACATATTGGGTACGACTGTTTTCGGATCTCCAATGGGGATTAACATTAGAGGAATAGAAAATCTAGAAGAATTTAGTGAGATCTATTCTGAATTAGAAGAGTTAACAGAAGGGTCAAGTTATTTCGAATTTAATCAAGATGAATGTATAATTCCCTACTCACTTTTTGAAAATAATTCTGAAGTATTCGATATTGGAAACACATTTTCAATCATGATTAACACATCATATACTTATGATTTAGAAATTGTGGGTATAACATCAGCTGGAATAGGTGGAATTCAACAGTCCATTATGGTAACAGGTTATGACATTTATGTACCAATTAATGTTACAAATAATGTACTCCATGAGCTTTTAAGAAATGATACTTTGAATCATATGTTTCATTATACACCCTTTGGTTTAGACCCTAATCACTTCAAAATTGATAGTCCAAATGTTGTTGCAGTTCGAACATTAATTGATAATTCAAAAGAAATTAACGATTTCATAGATGATTTAGAAGCTTATCTTGAACAACAATATCCAGGGAAGGAATTTTCTGCACTATCCTTAGCTTCAGCTCTTGAAACTATGGATGATTTAATGGCTACTCAAGATATAGTAATTACAGTTGTAACAATAGTTATCATAATTTCTGGCAGTATGGGTGTAATTATAGCTCAACTAGTTGGTGTCGAAGGAAGGTCAAAGGAATTCGCAATCTTAAAAGCAACTGGTTGGAAAGAAGGTCATATTATCTACTCTGTGATAATTGAAAGTATCACATTGGGTCTTGCTGGATCTTTAGTTGGAGTTATTCTATCCTTTATGTCTATAAAAGGTCTTGAAAGATTAATGTCTACATCAGCTACTGGAGGAATGCCTTTTGTTCCAGTTATAACTCCTGTAATTTTCTTTACTGCAATTGCTATTGCTGTAGGAATTGGTATTCTAGGTGGACTTTATCCTGGAATAAAAGCAAGTTCTGTAAAACCTATGGAGGTTTTGCAGGGAAGTTAGGTGATTATGATGGTAAACGTAGAAGAAACACAGAAATCACTGCAAATTGCAAGTGAAGTAATATCAGAATCAGCTGATCTTATTATTGAGATAAAAGATTTATGGAGAAAATTCTTTGAAGGGACACCTGCTGAAGTTCAAGCTTTAAGAGGTGTGGATTTCAAAGTTGAAAAAGGAGAATTCATCACTATTATGGGACCAAGTGGTAGTGGTAAAAGTACTCTCCTAACAATACTAGGATGTATGGCCTCAGCAACAAGTGGTCAAGTTTACATCGATGGTACAGAAATTACTTCAATGAATCAACACAAACTAAGTTCTATCCGTAAGAACAAGATAGGATTTGTTTTCCAAGATATTTTTCTAATTGATACTATCTCCGCTCTTGATAATGTACTCTTGCCTATCTTACCGTATGGTATTAGGAAAGAGGATAGAGCAAGGGCTATAGAGCTTATGAAGATAGCAGGACTAGAAGATCGTATGCATCACAAACCTACCGAGCTTTCAGGAGGACAAAAACAACGAGTTGCTATTTGTAGAGCTTTGATTAATGATCCACCTATAGTATTGGCAGATGAACCTACTGGTAATCTTGATTCTAAAACTGGAGGAGAGGTACTAGAACTTCTCAGAAGAATCAATAAAGAAAAGGGTATCACTATTTTAGCAGTTTCTCACGATCCAAAGCTTGCTGAATTCTCTTCCAGAGATGTGATGATAACAGATGGTGAAATAACTAGAGATAGGATAAATCCATTCAGAGACATGAATTAAAATAGGTGTAAAAATGAGTGAAAATTCAGATAATGTGATTGAAAAATATGAAGAAAAACTTGCTAGAAAACTAGGTGAAATAGCAATTCTCATTCACTTAGCTCGTTCTCCTGAAGGTTCTCATGCTTATGAGATGCGTTCTAAAGCTTCTGATATTCTTTTTGAAAATCGTAGAAAAGGAATTGAATTTATTCACAATCACTTAAAAGTTCTTCACGATGTTAGGAAATTGAGTTTGATTAACGAAACTGATAGTACGGAGTATAAATATAGAAAGAACTCAGTGGAAAAAGATATTGAAAATTGCCTTATTTTTAAATATAATCCCCACATTCAAAATTTAATTACCAGAGAAGATGAAGCAACAATCAGTAAAGATTCTGATTACATCAATGAAGTAATCGAAGATTTAGAGATAGCAGGACGAGAAATAAAGAAAGCTACTACTATCTGGAGCAATATTAGTGGGATATATCCTGCAATTGATTCTTTAGAAAGAAATGGACTCATTAAGTATCTTAGAAAAGATACCGATGGAGATCGTATCAAAAAAATATACGACATAACAAATGATGGTAGAGCAACATTATCTAAGATTTTGATTTCTCTCGTAGATTTTACTAGTTTTGTTTTCCGAGTTGATGAAAAACATTTTTTGATTAAGAGAGGGAAAAAACAACCCATTATTTTCAATCCTTTTGGAAAAGTGTTTAGAAAACTTGCAGAAGATATTCCTCCTGAAATGAAGAAAGAGCTTATGTTCCACGGAGGTAAACACCATGGAAGACCATTTGCAAGAATGTTTATGGAACACGGCCTACCTTTACCAAGTTTCCGTTTCTTAATCAGACATCCTAATCTGGTTAAAAAACATTTGGACACAATTGAATCAGAGGAAGAGAGGAATTTAGCAAAGGAGTTTCTAAAAACAAAACTATCAGAAAGAAAGAAAGAAATTGAAAGAATGTTAGAGGAGTTAAAATAGATGACAACTATAATACAAGACGAAAAAACACCACATGATTATGGAGAAGATATCCAAAAGAAAATTTCGACCAAATATAAAACAGCAAATCGTTGGTTTTGGTCAGCTTTCTTGCGTTTTCCCTTAAGATATCTGATAGGCACTATTCTAATGGCAGCCAGTACTTACGCTTCTACTAAAGCGATAGCTCTCATAGGAGATGTTATAGGAATCATTCAACGAAATATTGAAGCAAGTGTTCCGATCTTTTCTGCTGATTTCATTAGCACTATAAATTGGATGATAATATATGTGGTTATCACTTTTATCGGTATAGGTTCAAGTATATACATCTGGGCAGATACTTCCTTCAGAGTTCAACGAGATATGAGACAAGAATTCTATGAGGTAATCCAAGATCATTCGATGGCATTTTTCGACGTGAATGATTCCGGAGTTTTACTCAGTCAAGGAATGAATGAAATAAATGCGATACGTATGGCTTTCCATCCTTCATTTAGAAATCTACTCAATTCATTCTTTACAATCATGATTACTTCAGCATTGATTTGGCAGTACGACTGGATTATTGGTGCGGCTTTAGCTTCTTCCTTTGTTTTTTATTTTATTATTGCATGGCTTTATGCAGCAAGAGTAGGTCCAATAAGGAGGAAACTAGCTACAGATCAAGCAGACTTATCTGCAATTTCTCAAGAAATGTTTCGAGGAGTAGATGTTGTTCGTTCATTTGATAATCATGATAAGGAGATTATGAAGTTTAACAATAAAAGTGAAGAATATGCTGTTGATATGAAACGAGAAGGTTATTTGAGTGCTTTTTATTGGCCAACTCTTATTACTATTGTTATTACAGCAGTTGCTTTTGGATACGGTCTTTTCAGTGTAATAAATGGTAGATATCTAAACGTTGGTATTTTGATTTCGGTAGTAGGACTTCTACTCAATCTGAATAGACAACATTTCATGATACCTTCACATTTAATTTTTCTTCAAGCTGGTTTACAGAATGCAAAACGTTTATGGAATCTTATGGATTTCAATGATCCTTTGAGTCAACCAGAAAATCCTGTTGAAGCTGATTGGGATAACGATGTAAGATTCAACGATGTTAGTTTTTCATACCCCGGGACAGAGAAGGAAGTACTTAAAAACGTGACATTCTCAATTCCTTCAGGTGCTAGAGTAGCATTGATTGGAGGTCCAGGATCAGGAAAGTCAACAATTCTCAAACTCCTTCTACGATTATATGATCCTTCATATGGAAGTATACAGATCGATGGAACTAGTGTAGATTCAATGCATACAAGTTATGTAAGATCAAATGTAACTATGGTAGAACAGGATATTTTCTTGTTTTCGGATACTCTAAGAGCAAATATTGCATTTGCTAAACCTGATGCTACAGATGAAGAGATCAAACTAGCAGCTGAAAGAGCACAAATTGCTACTTTTATAGAATCATTACCAGAGAAGTATATGACGGTTATTGGGGAAAGAGGAGTAACTCTTTCAGGTGGTCAAAGACAAAGAGTTGCTATTGCAAGATCTTTACTATCAGAACCTAAACTACTCTTACTGGATGATAGTACAAGTGCTGTTGATATTAAAACTGAACTTCGTCTTAGATATGCGATGGAAGAATTGATGAAAGATAGAACTAGCATTGTTGTTACTCAGAGATTAACAACTTTAGTTGCAGCTGATATGATTATTTTGATGAAAAAGGGTGAGGTTGTAGATATTGGAAATCACGAAGAATTGCTTCAACGATGTCCTGATTATCAATTCATGTGCCAACATTTACCTCTGGCTGATGGTATAGATGCACGTAATGGTGTTGAAGCTTTAGAAGGAGGTAATCGATAATGGCTCATGGACACCGACGAGGACCTGGAAGATTTGCTACAGAAAAGCATGATCGCGCAAGGTCAACTAAAGTTCTATTGAATAGTTTATGGAAGTATATCAAAAAACATGTAAAACCCATACTATTAGTAGTTTTCTTATCCATTTTGTACTCTGTATTATCAATAGTTAATCCTCTAATAATAGGTCAAGGAATTGACTTTCTTGTTAGTGGTTCTGCTGGAAATAATTTCTTGTTACCACTCAGTATAACCTTCTTAGTACTAACAATAGTGGGTTGGGTTCTCAATTCCTTTTCAACAAGAGTGATGGCTAAAATGAATTCAAAAATGCTACATGAAGTGAGAGCTGATCTTTACGAAAAACTCAGCTATTCTGATATGGCTTATTTAAAAAATGAACAATCAGGAAACATCACTGCAAGAGTGACATCTGATACAGGAGAATTGGCTACTGGATTGCAACTATCAACTTCGATTGTTTCTACACTGCTATTAATTATAGGGTCGTTCACAGTATTGATGATAACAAACTGGATAATCGGTTTAATCAGTCTTGCTGCAATACCAATCGCTTTCTTAATTTCCATAGTTTTGAGTTTCTTTGCTAGAAAAGTTGTTTTAAGAATAAGAAGGGCTTTTGGTATTGTTTCAGGAAAAATGGCTGAAGGATTAGAAGGAATTGCAGTAGCAAAATCGTTCAATAGAGAAGGAGAATTAGCTACTGAACTTGCAGAATTGAATCACCGTCATTACAGATATTCCAGACAAATGGGAATGATTATGATGTTTGTTTTTCCAATTATGACGGCATTAAGTTATGGTCTGTTCATCTCAATTATCTACATAAGTGGTTGGATAAATCAAACTGCTTCTTTAAGCATAGGAAACATATATGTAGCAATTCAACTATCACAATCCTTCCTATTCCCAATGGTAATGCTGTCTATGATGTTTCCACAGCTAGAATCAGCTTTGGGCGCAATGGATAGGATTATAGACATTTTTGAAGCTAAGCCTGCTGTTGCTGATTCTGCATCTGCTCTTGAGCTGAAAATGGTAGATGACAGTGTTCATATCAAAAATGTAAGTTTCGCTTATGAAAAGGACAATTACGTATTAAAAAATATCAATTTTACTGCAATGCCTGGTGAAATGGTTGCAGTTGTCGGTCACACAGGAGCTGGGAAAACAACTTTATTTTCTTCTTTACTAACTCGTTTCTATAATGTAAATGAAGGGAGTATCTTTATTGGTGATCAAGATATCAAAGAAGTAACTCAATCATCATTAAGAAATGCTGTTGGTTTAGTAACTCAAGAACCCTTTTTATTCAGTGGTTCTGTTATGGAAAATATTCTTTATGGTGCTCCTAATGCTACAGAAGAAGACGTTTATCGAATTAGTAAAAGGATAAATGCTGATGAATTTGTAGAAGCTCTTCCTCAAGGATATAGTACTCAAATTGTTGAAGGAGGTAAGAAATTATCTGCTGGTCAACGTCAAATAATAACAGTAGCTCGAACAATGTTAGCAGATCCCAGAATACTTGTACTAGATGAAGCTACTAGCAGACTAGATGCTTATACTGAATCTTTAGTACAATCAGCTCAAAGAGAGTTGTTCAAAGGTCGAACAACATTTGTTATTGCGCATCGTTTATCGACTATAAGAGATGCGGATAGAATTATGGTTTTAGAAAATGGTGAGTTAGTTGAAGTTGGTACTCATGACAAGTTAATGGAAGATGATGGAATTTATGCAGATTTATATAATACTTACTACGTCCATCAAGGATTAGATGAGATTGACTTAACAGTTGAGGATTTAGAACCAGAAGATATTGAAGTTTCAACACCACCAATGATGTCTTCGATGCAACAAATGTCTGGTGATCACCTTCCTGATGAGATGATTACTCACTTCAAACAAGCAGCTGAAGGTAAATCTCCTAAAGAAATAAAAGAAATGCTAAAACAGATCAAAGAAAGAACAGGAAAAGAAGTTCCAATTGAACTACAAACAATGCTAAAACAAATAGCTAAAAGTAAAGATTCAAATGCTGTATCGATGCATTCGATAGGAGATTTAAAGAAGAAAGAGAAGAAGAAAATGCACGGAGATTGAAACCTCCTTATTCTTATTTTTTCAATTCGATATCTAATCTTTTTGTTATTTTAACTAGTTTTTCCACACACAGATTTAAAGAGTTTGAAAACTCGCTTCCTATTAAATTTCTCAAAGGTTTTCCTGGTTTCAATATAATTAAGAATTCAGAAAGAGTGTAGAAAAGATCTAGTCCTTCCAATGTATTCAATTTTATTCTTCTTTTATCTAAATATGTTTTCCACATAGTTCTTCTAAAATCAGAGAAATATTTCCACCAATTCCAGATTTTAATACCCCATTCAAAGAAATTGAATTCCCAAATTGGATGTCCATACATTACAGTTTCCCAATCTAAGATTCCTGTAATTTTCATGTTCTCTTTTGAATCGACAAGGATCTGATCTTCGTGAATATCAGCATGAACAAGAACATGAGAGAGAGAAACTAACTCTGCTAAACATTGATTCCAAATAGATTTTGTTAGATCTGTGCCAAGAATCTTCAGGGATTCCTTACGAGATTTTTCCGCATGCTCAATAACTCTTTGATGAACATGATTTACTGCTTCTTGCATTGTTTTTGGAGTTAGTAACTGAATCTCCCATTTGTACTGATCTTCATCATATAGCTTTGTTCTTTGCTTGATTTTTTCAGGAAGTTTCTGTATAGGAATCTCATGCCACAATGCAAAAACAGACGATAGATTATCAAGCATTCTCGAAACCTCTTCCAAAGTAACAGTGTCCTCAAATTTTGAATAAGGGATTCCTTTCAATCTCGATGCAACTGTAAAGTCATAATAGCTTATTTTACCATCCTTAACTTTCTCTAAAAATCTAGGAACAGGAAGATTCGGATAATTGTTGAATAATTTATATGCTGTTGTTTCCATGTCTAACCAAAAGACACCACTAGGATCTCTGGGAAAGAGAAAGACTTTATCTTCTGTATATAAGACCAGTTTTCTCCATCCATCAAAATTAGCATGAAGTTCCGAAGGATCTATATTGAATCTTTCACAGAAGAATTCTAATTGTCTGTAATTTAGAATACCATGAATTCTATCATCTGTTTCCATTTTCCCATTTTGATTTTAATATTCCTAATATATTATTTTAACTCTCATAGTGAATAGGTTTTCTGGTTTTGTCGATAGATTTATTATCGCACCAAATATCCTTAGACATAATGAGCGAAGATTATCAAGAAGAAGAAACAGTTACTGCAATCCAAGCAATGAACAGAAAATGGTATAATCATCGAATATTCTTAGCAGTAAGTTTAGCACTTGGTCCTTTAGCATTTATTGGTGGTTTTTATGGTCCTTTAGATGTAAATCAAGCAATATGGTATCAAGCAGTTTTCTTTATTATTGCTGGTGGATTCTTCGTTGTTTTATTCTCTTACTTATTTAATCTTTTATGGATTCTACTCTTAAGGCCAAGAAGAAAAGATGATAGTGTAAAACGAAAAAAAGCTCAAAAACAAGCAAGAATAGAATTCTATTCTAACTGGAAAAATAGATTGTTTTACGGTATAGTGCAGGTTCTACATAGTTCATTAGTGATTGTTCTATTCATACTCATTTCGCAAGAAATTATATTAATTCATTTTGTTCAATATCTGTACATTGTTATTGGATTCTTACTTTTCGCAAATTTGTTCTTATTTTATGATCGATTTACAATAATCTTCATTCAGTCTCTTCCATCGAAAATCGAAAATAAAAAGATGTTTATTCTAAAATCGATTGGTCTCTACTTACTCTTAATACCTCTCTATCCAATCCTCCTCCTCATTAGTTTGGTAGATTTATTCAGATTAATCACTGTTGAAGATAAGGATAGTCAAGATCTATTTACTACCCGAAGCACAATGTATGTTGAAATATTCCAGTGAGAAAACAAAAGAGTGTATTTACAACAGATAGTCTCACATGTTACCATAATATTATGAATTTTTTTTATTTTGGAAATTCTTTTACAAGTTTGGTTATGTCCTCTCTGCAAGGTGCAGGAAAAATCAATAAATTATTATACTTTGGCTTTGTCAACCCCGCAACAATATCAGACACTTCAGATAATTGTTTAAGAGACCCATCTTTCATTTTCAGCATAATAGCAAATCTATCTTCTTCATCGAAAGTTGTATAGTATCTGCTCATGAATTGATCAACCTCCCAGCTAACTGTTGGATAACCATGTTTCCGAACGATAAAATTGATTTTTTCCTCATTCTCGATTACATTTTGAGCCATCTCTTCCGTCAGTGGAATGCTTTTGTAGAGATTTCTGTGTAGGATATCCTTCGCTAGTTTTTGAATAAAGGGATCATTTTCTTCTTTTGTTGCTGAATATTGTAATTGGGTGTAGATTATATCATCAGTTAGTCCCATCAAGGTTTTCCAATAGGGTTTGTCAACAAAATCCTGAATGAAAGGTAAAACAACTAGATTATGTTTTTCTTCTGTTTTCTGAAGAACTTGAGATATGAATAACTTTAACATATACTCCCAGCATCTGACAGTTTTGTGGAAATATACCCTTGTGAATTGCATATAAAGAGCGATAACTACTTGCTCAATTGACTGTACTCCTTTTTCTCTTATTACAATTAATCCATCTGGGGTAAGTTCCAGCATCGCAAACAATCTTTCGAGATTATACATCCCAAAGGAAACACCTGTTGCAATTGAATCTCGCATTAAATAATCTAACGCATCTGCGTCTAGTTGGGAATTTATAACTTGATTATAGAAGGGCTTATCTTCTACACTTCTCCCTTGAATCAAATCTGCGATTCTATGACGGTTAAATCCTTCTTTTTCCAATATATTTGCAATCTCTGATGTGCCATCTAAAACTATCTGTTCAGATAGATTTTCATGTCTCTCAAAAGCTGTGAATTTCTCATTACAATTGGGATTTTCTGAATTTCTACAAAGCATTCTAATCGTATCTTCAAACATGTGACTGAAAGGTCCATGTCCAATATCATGAATTAATGCAGTGAGACTAACTAAAGCTATATCGTCTTTGGATAGAATTTCTGGGTGTCTATGATTTAACACTGATGCAATACCATTAGCTACATGGCTTGCTCCTAGACTATGCATAAATCGACTGTGTGTAGCTGAAGGATATGAAATTGAAACTCCCCCAAGTTGAATAATTCGTCTCAACCTCTGGAATTCCCCTGTATCTATAATATCTATAAAGAGTTTTTCAGGAACATCAATGTATTTGTGCACCGTATCAGCTATAGATCTGTAAACTGTCATTGAAGGACTGTAATATTAACTATAAAATAATGTTTTGGGTTCACTGAAAATTAATAAGAAACAAATATTGATATACTCTTTTTTCAGTCTGAATTCTAATGAATATTGGGATTATAGGTACAGGATACGTTGGATTAGTAACAGGAGTTTGTTTAGCCACTAAAGGGCACAAGGTTTTTTGTGCTGACGTAATTCCGGAAAAAATTGAATCTATAAACAATGGCAAATCTCCTATATTTGAAGAGGGATTAGATGATCTGCTTCAAACAGCTTTAGAAAGTCAACTGCTTGAAGCTACAACTGATATAGACTACGTTATAGAAAAATCAGATGTCATCTTCATCTGCGTAGGTACACCTTCTTTACCTGACGGTTCCATGAATTACGAGTATGTAGAAGAAGCTGCTAGAAATATAGGACGAATCCTTAAAGAGCAACAAAAATTCAAAGTAATTATTGTAAAGAGTACATGTATTCCAGGAACAACTACTAATCATGTTGGTCCCATTATAGAACAAGAGAGTGGACTAAAAGTTCAATTCGGATTCGGTTTAGGAATGAATCCCGAATTCTTAAGAGAGGGAGTAGCAGTAAATGATTTTCTTTATCCTGATAGAGTAGTAATAGGTGTTTCTGATGAAAATACTAAAAATATCATGATGCAATGCTACGATGGATTTATCGCTCCTTTTGTTATTGTAGATCCTACCTCTGCTGAAATGATTAAGTATGCTGCTAATACGTTTCTAGCTACTAAAATTTCCTTCTTTAATGAGATGGCGAATCTAGCTGAAAAATTCGAAGCTGATATCTCTGTAGTAACTAAAGCTGTTGGGATGGATCACAGAATATCAGAAAAATTTATGAACGCTGGAATAGGCTGGGGTGGTTCTTGTTTTCCGAAAGACATTCGAGCTTTGCTACATAAATCCAGAGAATTTGGGATATCATCAAAGTTATTACAAGCAGCGTTAGACACAAATGAAGCTCAACCATTTGAAGCAATAAGACTTCTAAAGGAAGAGCTTGGTGATGAAAAATTAAAAAACAAAAGAATAGCTGTCTTAGGATTGGCATTCAAACCTAATACAGATGATATGAGAGAAGCGCCTTCCATTCCAATTATAAACTTGCTTCTAAAAGAAGGAGCTAGTGTGGTCGCTACTGATCCTATAGCCATTGAAGAAGCTAAGAAATTGCTAAAACATAAGAATTTAGAATTTGTAACATCTGCAGATGAGGCATTAAATGAAGCAGATGCTTGTGTTCTCGTAACCGAATGGAGAGAATATACTCATCTCCCATTTGAAAACTTCATAGATAAAATGAAATCTCCTATAATCATAGATGGGAGAAGACAATATAACTATGAAAAAATGAGAGAAAAAGGAATAAGATATAGAGGGATAGGTTTAGGATATTAATCTAATACTATCTCTAATCTTTGATATTATAACCAATAATTCTGAATTGTAATTCACTTGAGAACAATATAGGATCATATATTCTCCTACCATCAACTACACAAGGAGTTCTCATATGTGACTTAAAGAATGATGGTTCGAGGTTTTCAAATTCATCCCATTCTGCACAAACAATTGCACAGTCAGAATCTTTGATTACATCAATGACGGACTCTGTTAAAGTAATCACAGTTTTATCTTGATCAAAAGCTTCTACTGCAGATTCTTTTGCCTTTGGATCATATCCCTTAACTACGGCTCCTTTAGCTACTACGTCAGCTGCTATTCTTCGACTTGGTGCATATCGCATATCATCTGTTCCAGGTTTAAATGCTAAACCTAGAAGTGCTATTGTTTTTCCTTTCAAATCTCCAAGAAGCTCTTCTGCAAGAGCTACTGCATGAAGTGCTTGGTTGTCATTAACATCTATAGCAGATTGAATTATTTGAGCTTCTAACCCATGAGATCGAGCGAATGCTACTATAGCATTCAAATCCTTTGGAAAACAACTTCCACCCCAACCAACACCAGATCCTAAGAAACGATGATTGATACGATAATCTAAACCTACCCCATGAGCTACTTTACCTATATCCACACCTGGAACAAGTTCTGCAATCCTTGAGAGTTCGTTGATAAAAGAAATTTTTGTAGCAAGGAAACAGTTGTTACCATACTTTACTAATTCTGCACTTTCTATGTTCATCCTAATGATTGGGCATTTTTCACCAATGTGATCACCATAAAATTCTTCGTAAAGTTCTTGAAGTAGATCACCACTCTTCTCATCATACTCTCCAATAACTACTCTATCAGGCCAGAAAGTATCTTCAATTGATCTTCCTTCTGCTAAAAATTCAGGTTGCATAATCAGCCCTATATCTTTCCCAATTTCCTTTCCAGAATGATTTTTTAGTTGTTTTCCAACCATATTTCTACTTGTACCTGGAACTACTGTAGAACGAACAACAACCAAATGATAACTGTTTTTTTTCACCAAAGCTTTTCCTATGTCAATAGCTGCTTGTTCCATGTAATCAAGATTGATGGATTTATCAATATGATTAAAAGGAGTACCAACAATTATCAGCGTCATATCCGACTTTAGAATAGCTTCTTCTCTACTAGTTGTGCAAACGAGATTACCTTCATCTACTACTTTTTTCAAAAGTTCTTCTAAACCATTTTCAAAGAATGGAGGAATCCCTTTGTTTATCATCTCAACATTCTTCTCGTTTCTGGTACTGCAAATTGTTTTGATTCCTCTATCAGCAAAACACACAGCTGTAACTAAACCAACGAAACCAGTTCCAACAATAGAAACTCTGTATTCAGACATAGTATTTAGTCCATTTCTTTATTTATAAATATCTCTGAACAACTTTGTAGTAAAAATAATTCTAATAGTTTTTTATGTTTCAGCTTGGTTTTGTTGAATCATATCCATGCGAAAATCACCTGTAGCTGCGAAAATATCATGAAACATTAGATTCTCAAACAAATGCTTTGAGTAACTCATGTAATTCTCTTTAAGAAACAGGTTATAGAGTGATATTGATTCATTGTGTAAGCGAGTAAGCTTCTTATCTAGGCAAAACCAGCTTATTTCCTCTATCTTTGAAAGAGCTTTTTCTCTGTTATCATCCTGTAAGTAGCCAAAAATGGCATTAAGCAGTCTAATCCAAACATTGAGTGTTACGTTTTCATATTGTGATTCTTTTCCTAGATAATTTTTCATGATCTTTTTGAATTCATTGTTCTTTCCCATTGAGAGATAAAGTCTTGCAATCATTAGCTCACTAAAAGTTTTTTCAAAATTAGTCAATACATCACTTTTTTCTTCAATTACGAGAATTCTAATTGCATTCTTTATTCTTGTATTGAAATTTATAGTCTTTGGATTCTCAAGTTCCAAGAGAAAATCAACTACTTTCTTGAAGAAAAGATAACTACCTTTACTGTCCTGTTCTTTGGTTTTTTTCATTTCATCTTTTTTGAAACCTGAGTAAACCATTAGTTGATTCAACATTTCAGGATGTAACATCAGTTGTTTAGCAGACCTTGTTCTGTTTTGCACTGACTCTTGCTCTGT
This sequence comes from Candidatus Heimdallarchaeota archaeon, assembly GCA_023270155.1. Taxonomy (GTDB): domain Archaea; phylum Asgardarchaeota; class Heimdallarchaeia; order Heimdallarchaeales; family Heimdallarchaeaceae; genus UBA460. Next base: position 14,404 of record JAGLTB010000104.1, read on the forward strand.
CAGAAATTCCTGTCTTTTGTGTGATGAAACATAGAAGTATGATAACGTAAAAGATCCAATTAATGTGTTAATAAACCTTTTAGGAATCGTCATTTCAAGATTAGAAAGAATTCTCTTCAATTCATCTAAATTATTGTAAACCTCTCTGACCTTTCCTGCTGTTGCATAGATTCTGGAGAGGAAAGACAATCCAGAAAGATAATCATAAGCATTCTCCCCCTCATACCCAAATTTCTGAAACAATTGTGTAGATGTAAATAAATACATTTCAGCCATTATTTTATCTGAAGAATTTAATGCAATTTGGCCTAATAGGAGGTTGTATCTTGCAAGATTTGTTTTAGGATAATAATCAAATAATTCCTCATCTATCATCAGCTCTTGTACAAGATTTTGAAGTTCATCATCCAATCCCAAACTGAAATACATCCTCGAAAGCAAAGTTGTAGCTTTAATTTCAGATATATAGAAATTTTTTCGTCTAAAAAAATCTCTACACTCTTTAATCATATCAGCAGCTGAAGGATTTTGATCTTCTGTCCATTCACCAATTGCGAATGAATATTTTACCCAATAATAATAAACAGGTTCTGGATTTCTAATGGAATCCATTGTTTGCATTGCTTCTACTCGAGCTTGTTTTGCTTCTTCATAATTCCCTTCGAGTTTATAGGTTCCCCATTTCATTATAGCTGCTAAGGCTAATCCTTCTTTGAATCCTATTTCCTCAGATATTTTCTTTACTTTTCCACTTAAATCATTAACTTCTGCAATTGTGTCTTCAAAACCGAAAATGAAAATATGCTTGATATAATAGATTACAGCTAATGACCTATTATCATTAAGTTCCTTGCTCTTCTTAATTACTGATTCTAAAAGCTCAAGTGCTTCTTTAGGTTTTTTTGTTCTACAAACAGCAAGCAGATAATTGACATAAATTCTAAATAAATTCGTGTCTTCAATACTTGCAATTTCAAGATCCTTTAGTTCAGCAAATCTCATTAAAGATCACTTTTTCATTCGATTAGTAGATCAGAGTTAATTTAGAATACTATCAACTCTAAAGCTTTCAGTTTTAAAGTTTATAAAATTTTGTATTTTACTATCACTAGTGAAAGATGAAGAAAAATGAATTAAAAGAACGATTTTAGTTTCTCATTACTATCTTATCTAGATAATTTGGGATTGTGATTTCTTTATGTTTTTTTGATGTTTTTACTCCTCTAGGTGTATGTATCATCACTTTTTTACCTTCTAATTTAGAAATGAACTCATTTAATGATGATGGGGTAGTGTGTCCGCTAATATGAGCACTTGTTATATCTTGACGAAATTGTTGCTTAGCTAATGGATGAGATGTTCTTAAAGCATACCCCAGTGTATTTGGAGCTTGATAACCACATAAAATAATTCCTGTTTTTTCATCCTCTTTTGTTGCATCTAGTAATGTTCTTGCTGTTCCTCCCTGCAACATTCCATGCCCAGCAATGACAATATCGTTCTCTTCAAAATCAGTATGTTGAAAACCTTTCTTAATGTCGTACTCAGCTTTGACTCCCATAATTTTAGTAATTTCAGCAGCTAAACCAGTTGTAATTATTCTTCTCTTTTTAGAGATACCAAGTCTATCAAGTCGCTTAATCATCTCTTGAGTTCTTCCAACAGAAAACGCTGGGATTATTATTCGTTTATTTCTTTCAACTGCCTGAAGTATTTGTGTGTTCGGATCTTCCTCTGGAATATGTCCGTTATAATAAGTTCCATCAAAAATAGTTAAATCGCAATCTTTTGGGAACTTTGCTCCTGAGAACAATTCACTGGAATCTGAGGAAAAATCTCCTGTGAAGAAAATTCGTTTACCGAAAATATTTATCTCATACCCATAGCTACCGAAGAGATGGGAAGCTGGATAAGGAGTAACTTCAAATCCAGGAGCTACTTCAATAGTTTTTTTAGGTTTTAGTGGATGAAAAGCATTAAACAGATTTACGAGGTTTGATGTTTGTAGATAAGAGTGCATAACTGGTGTGAATTGGTTTTGTTGCTTCTTCTTCTCTTTAATAATATAGGCAGTATTGTAGAGAAGTTTTTCTACCAATATTTTGGTTGTAGGACTACCATACCATCTCTTATCATTCTCTGAATTAATCAGGTATGGAAGACCACCTGAATGATCTAGATGAGCATGAGAAACTATTACTGCTTTTACAAACTGCAGAGAAGGATGCCATCTTGGAATTGCGTTATTTGCTACACTCATTCCAAAATCTAAGAGAATAGCATTATTATCGTGTTGAACAACAATTCCCATCTTTCCAATTCCTCCCCCCCCCAAAAATGTGATTCTTATTTTATGAGCAATGGAAGGGCTAGAATATGCTTTGCTTGAAACGAATTCATTAATCAGCTCTTTTGGTAAAGTAGCAAGCTTATCCATCTGAACTGATTTTGCATCTATTTTTGTTAAGTGTGGTTTAAGGACCGGATCAATGGTGGTTGGAACTACGGGAAATTCCACATCTTGATAGATCATTTCAATTTTCTTTTGAAATTCAGCAATTGACGTTTTTGTTTTTAATTCAATCTTGTTGCTCTGATTCTTTGCAATATTATATGAAAGCTGGTTCAATGTAATGAATTCAACAAATTGATCAAGATAAGGCAGCGTAGTATTGTCAAAGTAATTGGAAATCTCCTCGACATATTCCCTTCTTTCAGTGAGATTCTTAACACTCTTCTCTATCTGCTCTTCTTTGTTAACATTCTCAACTTTCACCTTAAAACTGGGGAGAATTTGAGAAAATTGTTCAGTAAAAACACTAGGAAGTATTGGGTTAAAACCCATTAATCTACTAAAATCTAGATATGATGAAAAACTAAATTCATCACCTGAGGAAGAATCGTGAATCTTATTGATGAAAACCCAATATAAAAGCACTGAAAGTTCATCTATATTTTTTCTAACAGAGAATAGCTCTTGAATAACAGATCTGTATAGTTCAATATTCATACAATCATGTAAGAATAATCCAATCAAATAGTACTCAAGTTTTTTATCATCGTTCTCCATTTCTTCAAGCCATGAAAGACCAAATAATGATGTGATCATCTCATTATTGATGATAAAATAAGGATCATCTTTTTTTTCTGCATATTCTTCTACTTCTTTTACAATTTCCAGTAAATCGGAATTTAAATCAGGAATCTCGTACTTTACGTTAGAAGTTTTTGATAAAACGTACTTACTAAAATCTATTAACTGTTGCATAGGTTTTCACACAAATCTGTTGCTTAAATTATAACTTACTCACATCAACTAGGATTAAAAACTATCTGTAATGATATAGAATTTATCTGAACTGAAAAAGAAAAAGAAAGTAATTATTCTTCCTCGTCTTGAGTATCGCTTTCAAGAAGACTGCTAAATGCGTCTCGTAATTCTCCTTGTAATGCTTCTTTCATCTGTTTAGTCGATTTCTGAGGTGATGCTGGTGCTGCTTGTGCTGGTACAAAGTCATCTTCGTCATCATCTTCACTCTTAGATTTTCTCTTTTGAAGAGCTTCTTTGACTTCCGCGTTTAGAACCATTGAAGCTGGCATAGAACCGCCTGCAGTTGATGCTGCTCTCTCTTTTCTGTGTTCATCAGGATCAACTTTTGTAAGTCCAGATCTGACGTCCTGTATGTCTGTCGCACTTACACCAAATGGACTAAACACTGGTGCAGCTCCGGGCGCTCCAGGATCTCCAGGAGCAGGTTGTTCTGGTGCTTTTTGAAGATTAGCAGCTGCTTTCATGAGATCATCATTACTAACGCCTGAACCAGAACCATTTGGCATTGAAGGAGCAGGAATGTTAGCTCCACCTCCATCTAAAGAAGGTGCTGCACTTAAGTTTGGTGCTCCTGCTGGTGCTGCACTTAAATTGGGTGCTCCTGCTGGTGCTGCTGCCGTTGGTGCTGCTGCCGTTGGTGCTGCTGCCGTTGGTGCTGCTGCCGTTGGTGCTTGTGCTCGTGCTCCTTTTCCAACAATTAGTCTCTGTGATACAATCCCAAGAGATTGTTCAATAGTAGATATTCTTGTATCTAAAGTATTAATATAATCCTCCATCCTCTCAGTGGATTTAACCATAATGGAACCAAAGTTCTCGATTAGTCTAGTCAGTTTCATAATAGCTTTTCTGGAGGGTTCAGAACTTCCAGAAAGTAAACCGTCTAGATAATCATCGATTGACACATGTATCACGTTAACTCCAAAATGGAAATATAAAAAGTCTATGATAATTCTCAATATTACCTCAAAGAAGGATTTAGTCTATTTGATAGTTTCAACATCCTAAGAAGGAAAAATGAAAGAAAGAGTATAATTCTTCGATTTTTCAAGATTTTAGTTGAAAATTTCAGGTATAACTTCCACAACTTTTTCTGTATCTTCTCGAGTGATACCAAAGTAAGTAACTAAGCGGATCATTGGTTGAATTCCAGGGATTTTTAAAACTAAAATGCCTTTCTTCTTAAAGGCTTCAATTACTCCTTCAGTTGTCCACTTTGTTCCAGTGAGATCAGCAATAACAATATTTGAATCAACATCCTTGACTTTCAAATTAGGTATTTCTAGAAGAGCTTTCTCAATGATTTTTGCATGTACATGATCTTCAGCTAATCTCTCGATCATATTATTAAGTGCAAAAATACCAGGTGCAGCAATAATCCCTGCCTGTCTCATACCTCCTCCAACAACTTTGCGGTTCTTTCTAGATTGGTGGATGAAGTCTTCAGTACCCACGATTACTGAACCAATTGGACACCCTAATCCTTTGCTTAAGCAAATTTGAACACTATCAGCTTCTCTTACAATTCGGGAAGCAGGAGTACCTGAAGCTACAGCAGCATTGAATACTCTGGCTCCATCCATATGAACTGAAGCACCATTATCATGAGCAATTTTAGCTAAAGTATCTATGTTTTCTTGAGGAATAACTTTCCCTCCACCTCGATTGTGAGTGTTTTCGATGCAAAGAAGTTTAGGCTCAACATAATGAACATTATAGGCACGAGTAAAAATAGCTTCAGCTTCTTGAGGATTCATCATTCCGTTTTGTCCCTTAATAAGAAAAGGGTAAGCCCCTGCGATTTGAGATAATCCTCCAACTTCATACAAATTAATGTGACTCTCAGTTTCTAAGACGACACCATCACCTCGATTAAGGTGGGTCATTTCAGCAACAAGATTGCCTTGAGTACCACTACTAACTAGCAAACCAGCTTCTTTGCCAAGCTTTTCAGCTGCTAAAGCTTCAAGTTTTTTGACAGTTGGGTCTTCCTCCCAGACATCATCACCTAATTCAGCTGTCATAATTGTTTCCATCATCTCTTTGGATGGAAGAGTGAAAGTATCAGAACGTAAGTCTATCATCATCTAAGGTTTGAAGAGTGGGATTTTAAGTTTATCTAATCATTTCTTGAATGAAGATTCTTAATTTTTTGCTAAGAAAATTTATAAGTTTTGAATACTAAGTTTGTACTTATGAGTATTCACAGCAAGGATAATTTTTGTACACATTGTGGAGCTCCACTTCAAGAGGGAAAATCTTGTGAGAAATGTAATTCGCAAGCAAAGGATCAATCATATGTGAAACCTAATTTGTTTTCCAGAAAAAATCAGAAGATAATGTTAATATTAATATCATCGTTCTTATAATTTCAGTGCCTTTATCTATTCTAATTTTGCTAGGAGATGCCTCTGATTATAGTTATTCATTTATAATTTCAACATTATTGGATATAAACCCGGTTTTTCTAATATCACTAATCGTAATTCAAATTTTAGGTTTTATTTTCAATATTGTATTATACAAAATAGGACCAGATAAATTTCTTAAGAAATTTAGTTTTCTCAATGAAAACATCTTATACGCTTTGTGGATTTTTTCATCAGCTATAGGTTTTTTATTGTTTTTAACTATAGGTGCTCTTGCTTTATTCCTATTAATAGGATTATTAATTTACCTCGTAATAATGCGTTAAACAGGATGAGATTGCTGTATTAGCGACTATAATCAGCAAAGACTGCAACTTTTATAATTCAAAAACATCTCTCTTATAACTTTTTTTAATTGTTAAACGGTTTGAGAATGAAATTTATATAGAAAGATAAAAACACATAAGATATGAAGGTCATGAAAATCTATTCTGAATTCGCACGAGTTTACCATGAAATGTATCAATGTATCTTTAATTATGAAGAAGATTTCAAATTATATCACAAACACTTGTCAAAACTTAAAAGCTGTAAAATATTGGAAATTGGTTGTGGAAGTGGGAATCTTGCTAAATTTTTCTTAGAAAATAAATACGATTATACTGGTCTTGATATATCGAAGGAAATGATAGAACTTGCAAAAGAAATGGTACCCGAGGGTAATTTTGTGCGAGGAGACATGAGAGATCTTGAACTAGATGGTAAATTTGAAGCTGTGATAGTAACAGGTAGAACTTTCACACATATGACGACTAATCATGATGTTATGTTCGCGCTAAACTCAATTCATGAGATTCTTCAGAAAGAGGGATGGCTTTTGTTTGATAACTTCAATGCATATAAGATATTTACTGGTTTTAAGGAGGAGATGACACATAAAGCAACTTATGAAGGAAGGAAATACTCTAGGAAGAGTAATACTTCTTTTGATTTAGAACATGGTTGGACCTGGAAATGGGAAGCTGAATATAAAGTTGAAGATGGCAAAGAAAAACAAACTTTTGATGATGAAATAATGTTAAGAGCATTCACAGAAGATGAATTAAGATTGTTTCTAACAATTAATGGATTCAAAATAAAGGAAATGATAATCGAAAATAATGCTATATTAACTATTGCACAAAAAATAAATGAAAAGAAAACAAATGCTCAAAAACTATACTTCAAGCAGAAATTGAATAAAGTTAGTGAAATTTAATAGGTTCTGGTAACTTATCAATATATTTCAAGAAAGATTCAGGCCATTTGCTTTGATCTATCCCTTTTTGAGCAACAAAAGCTGTAAGAAATCTCTCAAATGATCCTCCGCAACATCCACTCCAGAGTTCAATATTCTCTTCAGCTTTTACTGAGAAACCTTTTGGATATTTGTGACCAATAACAGAGACGTTTTGCATCTCTAACCATTCACTCTCTTCTCGTTTTCCTCTATAGGGCATGTAGGCTTCAAAATCTATAGTTCCTACAACAAGCTCTTCTTCAGCATCCATCTCTTCTTCTTTGTTAGACTGTTGCAACCACCATGGCATTACTCTTGCTTCTCTAACCTCTAAGTCAAGAACTTCGTCAAAAATAAACCGAAGCTTATCGCGAACTTGTCCTCCTATTTTCTTTGTTTGTTCAGGGGATCCTATGAATAGTGTCTCAATTCTATGCAGCTCATCAACTCGTTCAAAGCCATAAGCTGAACCTGCTTCGTATCTATAGGTTGGACCAGACCAATCATAGATTTTGATTGGAAGACTTTCTTTAGCTAAAGTCTTACCTTGTAACCAAACCCAAAATGGAGGGCATTGTGCATAAGAAAGACCTCCGATAGGAGCTGTTACTTTTTCAGCAAGTTTTTCGCTGGGGATTGTTCTAGTAATTGTAATATAATCTGCTATTTCCTCAAAATATTCAGGAGTTGGTTCTTTTGGTTGAACAACAAAATAAGGTTCAAATCCTCCTTGATAAATACCAAGAGCATGCTCTGAACGCAGCCAGACAGACCAATCCACAAGTTTAGGGATCATCATTTGATCAAAACCTAGAGGTTTGTAAATATTATCAACCATTATTTGTTTGAGTGCTTCAGCTAATGTTGTCAATGTAGGGGAAAGGATCCATTGGTTACGATAATTTGTTCTTTGAATCCAATTAACATCTTGCATTAATTGAGTAGGATTCTCCTCTGTATTGAGTTGTTTTTCACCACTGTACCAAACAATATCATGATGTTCTTTCTTAGCACCATAAAGCTGTTTGGAGATTTTTTCTCCAACCCTACGTACGATTCTTTCTATTGCTCCCTTTTCAATGAAATCTTCTTCAATCTTGGGATCTATTTCTATCTTGACCCATTTCTTCCCATCTTGTTCTTTGAAATCTAATTTCTTAGTCAAAGGTAAAGTGAATTCTGCTGTAGGAAGATCTTCAATCTCATTTTCAATAATATATTTTTTAAAATTGAACCCTCTTACTCCTACACAATATCTCTTCCCAAATTGATTGGAGAATTGTTTCCTTAATCTTAAGATAGCTACATGGGGTGATAACGAATCTTCTGAGTCAATTTTCAGAAAAAGTTTATTCTCCTTTGCTTCCCATTTTTGGATCTTAAATTTACCTTCTTCTCTTGTATTGTTAGTTTTTGTGACAAATTCATCTAAGAATATTTTGAGTTCATCTTTGCTCTCCTCTGGTAGAGGACCGCTAAGAATAAAATGTGCTTCAAGATAGTGTTTCATGTTAAGGTCATCAAAAATATTTCATTCATAGTTTTAAGTTATTCTATTAATTGAAAAAGTATGGAGTTTAATCAAATAAAATAGCATGACCATTAAAAATAAATAATCAGCTCTCAACTATGACAAAGATGTCTTTAGAAGAACAAGAACCAAAAGAAAAGAAAAGTCGCATAAAAGACCTTTTTTCACTCCCTCGCTCATTAATTATTGTTTTCATTACAACTCTGCTTATGAGAGCAGGTTTCTATATGTCGATAGCAATATTTACAAATCCAAATTACCTTGTAGGATTCACTCCGATTCAAAGAACCTTATTATTTATTGTTTATCCTCTTGCTGAATTACTTACAGTGGCTTTCTTTGGTGTAATGGCAGATAAAGTTGGTAGGAAAATAGTCTATTTTATAGGTCTAGGTGTAACAGCTGTTGCAATTTTGCTATTCAGTTTTTCACAGATATTTGGTGTTCTTCTAGTTTTTTCAATGATTATGGGAATAGGAGCAGCAGCTAAAGTGGCTTCCACATTAGCTATGGT
>JAGLTB010000105.1 GCA_023270155.1 Candidatus Heimdallarchaeota archaeon
CTACTCGTTTATTTATTTATCCGTCTATTTCTTGATTCTCCTTCTTAATAGAATAGCTATAACTATTAAATTTAGCGAGATTAAGAAACTTATCATTGAGAATGGAGTATCTTCAGTCATTAGTGTCCAAGTATTCGCATTGTAGTCAAAGATCCAAAGTTCATTGAGCAAGTCAAACTGTTGATCTGGATCAACTCCTCCAAAGAGGATTATTTTGTCATTAGTTGAATCATAAGCCATTTGATGAGCGCGTCTTTCAAAATCTCCATCAGGAGTGAGTTTTGTCCAAGTTGCAGTGTTATAATCAAAAGACCAAGTTTCATCTGCCAGACCTTTGGTGTTTAAGTAATAATATCCGCCAAACATTATCGTCTTATCACTCTCAGAATCATACGCCATAGCATGTCCATATCGAACTTCAGGATTTATGTTAACAGAAATATTTTCCCAAGTATTAGTGTTGTAATCATAGGCCCAAGTACCTTGACCCATAGTCTTTCCAGTAGGATCCAAAGCGACAGAATAGACACGAGCAGCACCTCCAAACATTATTACTCTATCACTTTCTGTATCATATACCATTTGATGAGCGCTTCTTCCAACTGGATGAGAAGCTATTGTCATATTAGTCCAAGTATTAGTGTTGTAGTCAAACGCCCAAGTCTGATTGATGAGTATCGGAAAGCCATCAGGATTTTCATCTTTAGTTAACCCTCCTCCATGAACAATCACAACATCAGATTCAGAGTCATAAGCAATTGAGCTTGATGTTAATCCTAAAGGTGGAGTTACAGCTGGTTCAGCGTTAGTCCATGTATTATCATCATAATCATATATCCATGTTTGATCAGATACAACCTCATCTGCATGCATACCGCCCCAAGCAATTATTTTGTCTGATTCTGAATCATAGGCAAGAGCTGAAAATGTTGCATAAGGAGTACCAGTAGGTTCCATTTTTGTCCACGTATTTGTAGCATAATCAAATGACCAAGTATCGAAAACCCAGCTTTCTACATTGAAGTCTTTTTCTCCTCCGTACAATATAATTTTCTGACTAGCAGAATCGTACACCATATCATGTGCAATTCTTTTAGCAGGAGTCGCAGCAAAAATTAGTTGTGAAGAACCTATTGTTAATAATAACAATGATGCTATGATTACTACTGCATAAATTATTCTAGCTTTCTTTTCATTTTTCATTTTATTCATTTTTTAATTCCTCCTATTTCTTTTTCTTCTCTTCTTAAATATCAAAATAACAACGACGATATTGAGTGAAATTAGTAAACTACTTAGAGAAAATGA
>JAGLTB010000106.1 GCA_023270155.1 Candidatus Heimdallarchaeota archaeon
CCAAATAGTACTACAACATCCGATTCTGAATCATAGGCTAATTTATTACCATGTCTGTAATCCGGGCAAGTTAAAGGTTTAGAATTTATCCACTTGTTTACATTATAATCGAAAATCCAAGTTTGATTTGAGCCAACATGGTCTTTGCGAATTCCTCCATAAGTAATGATTACGTCACTTTCAGTGTCATAAACTAAGCTACCTGTAACACAAGAGTAAGGTTTTCCTTCGGTACTTAATTTTGTCCAAATATTCTCATTAAAGTCATAACTCCATGTGTTAAAATCCCATGAATTAGGATCTCCAGGAACAGTAACTCCTCCATATAGTATTATTCTATCACTTTCTTTATCATATACCATCTCATGCGCATATCTTGCGGAAGGTGTCTGAGCTTTGATTTCTATTGCTGTAGTTATTGAAAAGAATATTAAGAAAAGAATTATTAGGTTCGTTTTAAGTGTGATATTCGTTTTTTTTGTATTCATATTATCAACACTTCGCTTTTTTAGCAATTAATATTCTCAACAAAATACTTGAAATATTGGTGAAGAGAAAAATAGAACTGTTATATAACTATTACCTGAAAGAAGCTTGTAATTCAACTATTCTGAATCTGTTGGTTCGATTATCTTTCTCCCCTTTTCTGTGATGAAAATCTTATATTCCCTTCCCCACCTCTCCTTTGTTATTAGGTTATTCTTTTCAAGCGGAACGAGATTTCTCGATGTTTTTGATTTTGTAAATCCTGTCTTTTCTATTATTTCCTTCTGTGTGATTTTTCCATCTGCTTCAACTAGTATTCGTAGTAAAAGCTTTTGATCATCTGCAAGAAAAGTAGTAACTGCTTCTTTCAGAACTTTTTTCTCTTTCCTTTTCATGAACCAATAGACTCCTGCTGCCCCCCCTAATAATCCACTTAAAGGAGCAATAACTGCGATCCATATAGGAGTATTTCCTTCAAAAGGTTCATCAAAGAAAACGAAGAAGACAAAAGAAGCCAGTGGTTGAAACTCTTCTATTTCCCAAAATAGGTTGGTTCTATATTCCTCTGTTACTTCTGTTGCATCTTTTGGATGGTAGGAATCAGAATTCTCGAAATGATGAAGAAAACATTTACTTGGTAGTTTTATACATAGTCTATAGTATTGGGTGAAGTAATTCAAAGATGGAAAATATCTAAAGAAATAGAATGATTGTTTTCTTGCACTGTACAAGGGTATTTCTGTTTGTAGTGTATATGAGAGATAGAATCTATATGTTTGATTTGTATCTAAATGTGCTCTAAGATTTATAATAATAGTATTTGAAAGAGCTTCATAAACGAAATTAAGCGGATCAGTTATATTACTAACTTCTAAATTTCTGATAACATTATCAAACTGAAAACTTACGTGTGAAATGGAATCATTCTGTATATTTTCAATAAGAATATTCTCTTCTACTTTAATTTCATTAACATTCTCTAAATCAATTTCTGTTAATCTTGAAATAACAACAATCGTTTGATCGTGTTGAGAAAGATTATCGTTTTTAAGAAATTCATCAAAACATTTAGCTTCTAGTTTATTAGGAGAAAATGCTAACATAACCAACATTGAAACAAAGATTATAGTTATGATGCATTTTTTTTTCAATAAAAATACGTTATATGCTCATTACTAAAAAGAATTTCTCTCAAAATAGCTATTTAGAAGATATTTTATGGAAAATAACTCAAAAGATTTAAAAATAGGAAAAAATCTTTG
>JAGLTB010000107.1 GCA_023270155.1 Candidatus Heimdallarchaeota archaeon
GAACGAAAATCACGAGATTCATCTAAACTTCAGAAATTACCGATTGAACAATTATTTGGTGTACTGAAACAACTAACTTTTCTCTCTTAACAGTTCATCGAACGATTTTTAAATTAGTATGATTAGCATCTTTCGATGACTAATTTCCCTTTAGATGAGGAAACCATAACTAAAATGAATCAAGCTTTTGACTTGGTTAGAGCAAGTAGGGGGGAACCGGATAAGGAATTGGATCAGTATTATGTAACAAAAGACACTAGCATACAAAGAGCTCTTTTAGTAGATCCAGAATCCTATAATGGAAAAAGGATTATTTTAATTGGAGATATGGATTTAACATCACTCTTCATTGGTATGACATCAAAACCAAAAGATTTAGCAGTTTTGGATATAGACAGAAGAATTCCTGAAATAGTTTTCAAAATGAAATTTGACCACAAAATCCGAAATATTCGTTATGTGAATCACGATTTTCGCATTAGAATGATTGCTGTTTTAAAAAACCAATTTGATTATGTCTTTCTGGAACCACCAATGACAAAAGAAGGTTTGGAATTAGGATTATCAAGGGCAGTTCAGAGTGCGAAAAAGGATTCTGTATCTAAGATTTTTCTATCATTTGATATAGAACAAGAAAAAGAAAATCTCATCGAGTTCTTTATTGATAAAATGAATCTTGAAAAGGTAGAAATTAAAGAAAATTTCAACAATTATGATTTTCCCACTCCCTTAGGTAAGAAAAAATCTGATTTGTATATATTAAATGTCAAACCAGATTCTGAAGAAACAATTCCTAATCATTATTTTGGTCCAACATATTATAGAGAGAGTAATAAATTCCCTCAACCATATAAATGTAAATGTGGAGAGAATTGTAATATAGGAAAAGATGAAAAATTCCATGCAATAACTGATCTGGAGGAAAGCGGGTGCATAAAATGTGAATATAAAGGACCGTTCCTTTTTGAATCGAGTATTGAAATGGAATAGAACAAAAAAAATGAATATCGTAATGGTGATAGAATGTCTGATATTACGAAAAAGAAAACAAAATGTGCTGTTTGTGAAAAAGAACTTACTCTCTCGACTCAAATCATTGTAAATGGATGTCCTTATTGTGGTTCTTTTAAATTTAAAACTTACAGAGAAAGCACAGAAGACGATGAGAAAAAACAAGAATTGGAGCTTATTGTAGAGAAAGAGATTGGAGAAACAGATATTCAAGAGGGTGTGGAAGCTATAAGATTAACAAGTAATGGAGTATTTGAAGTAGATATTGATAAATTATTGAGTGAGAGTAAAGATGATCAACCAATTATAGGTAGGAATAAGGATGGTTCCTATTATATCAAACTGCAATCTAAGAAAGAAAATGAAGAAAATGAATAAAAGCTCTCACTTGTCAATAAATTTTAAACCATAAGAATAAAATGAAGAGAGAGGTAACCTTCTTGTCATCTAAAGAACAACAAGCAAAAGAGAAGAGGATTTTATCAGGTATTCGAGAAATTTTAGAGTTTCGAAGCTATAAAATCAAAAAAACAGATGAAAATGATGATTATTTAGATATTCATGGAGATAGAGTTGAGGAAGATGGGGAAAAGACAAATGTCATAGCTCGATTTCCAAAGAATCCTCAAATTGGAGTGAAAACTATCCGAACACTAGGAAAGCTCCAAGAAGAGGAAGATATTGACTATGCAATGCTAATCGCAGAAGCTTCCTTAACTCACTATGCAAAGAAAGAATCTGTGAAGCTTGGTATAGAGATTATTAGTAGTTCTAATCCACTATTCAACATTTTTGAACATGAGGTAGTCCCTCAACACTTGAAGCTTAAGGGTGGTGACATACGAAATTTTCTCAACAGATATCAGATTGAGAAACATCAGATACCAAAAATCCTTGAAACTGATCCAGCAGTCAAAGCGATACAAGCAAAACCAGGAGATATAATAAAGATAGTTAGAAATCCTATCATGGGAGAACAAGGCTCCTATTATAGAGTAGTCATTAAATCATCATCAAGATTAAGATTAACAGATGTGACCCCTGTAAGGAAAGCAAAAGCAAAACCAAAAGCAAAACCAAAAGCAAAACCAGCTAAGAAGACTGAAGAAAAACCAAAAGATACTCCTAAAAAGGAAACACCAGCTAAAAAAATGCCAGCTAAAAAGACTACACCTGCAAAGAAAGTGTCAGCTAAAAAGACTACACCAGCAAAGAAAACACCAGCTAAGAAGACAACAACCAAAAAGGGTGCAGCAAAGCCAAAAAAAACTACAAAGAAAAAGTAGTTTTAGAATTTGTATAAATTCTTTTGAAAGGGTTCAAAATGATTACATTCCTATCTGGAGGAACTGGAACCCCAAAATTAATCCAAGGTTTTAGAGAAATTCTTAGTGATAAAGATATAGCAGTTATCGCAAATTCAGCAGATGATATATGGTTATATGGTTTATACATCTCTCCAGATATTGACACCATCTTGTATCTTTTCAGTGGTTTATTAGATGGTGAGAAATATTGGGGGATCAATAACGATACCTTTCAAACACTTGATTTTCTGAAAAGATACAATGAGGATATTTGGTTCAATTTAGGGGACAAAGATTTAGCTCTTCATTTATTCAGAACTAAAAAACTAAGAAGGGGAGAGAAACTTTCTCTGATAATAGACCAGGTAGCAAAACAACTAGGAATTTCAGCGAAAATTTTTCCAAGTTCTGAAAAACATATAGAAACAAGAATTGTAACAAAAGAAGGAGACGATATTCATTTTCAAGAGTTCTGGGTAAAACATAGAGGAAATGTTTCTATTGATAAAGTTTACATAAAAGGGATAGAAGAAGCCATTGTCCCTTCAGGAGTTTTGGAAACGCTAGATGAATCAGAGATAGTAATAATTGGTCCCAGTAATCCAATAACGAGTATCAGCCCTATAGTAGAGATAGATCAGATACGAAGGTGGTTTCAGAAGAATAAAGAAAAATGTATAGCTATTAGTCCTGTTGTAGGAGGAAGTCCGTTAAGTGGTCCAACAGCTGAATTAATGAAAGCAGAAGATCGGGAATCGACAGCTTTGGGAGTAGCTCAAATGTACAAAACTCTCTGTTCTTGTTTTATAATTGATAATCAGGATAAAGGAAGAACAAGCGAAATTGAGCAACAAACTGGATTAATGGTCGAAGCACAAGATATAATTTTCAAAGATATAGATGTAGCTAAGAATCTTGCTAATTATATCTTACAAAGAGGAAATGTGGTATGAAAATTGGAGTCTTAATTCCATATCGTGGAACTAGTTTGGATAAAAGCAGACTCCGTAAAAGCATTACAAGCAAGGTTGTGGATGAATTACTTCATCAAATGACACAGCAAGTTATAATTGCCAGTACATCATTGAGTGAGGAATATAGTACTTATTTGCTAACTAAGAATGAATCGGTCAAATTTGCAGGAGATTTTACAATCTTAAAAGATCAAGGAGAAGTGTTAAATGATTCTATCAAATTAGCAGTAAGTTCATTAAAAGAAGATATTATTCTAATTGTTATGGCTGATTTGCCTTTAGTAAGAAAAGAGGATTTGGAGAAAATAGTAAATCTTCACAAAACAAGTATGCAAGTTATTGTTGCACCTTCTTCTGATAATGGTACGAGTCTATTATGTTTTAACTTGAAAGAACCTTTCGATTTTGTTTTTGGTTGTAATTCAGCTGTAGAATATCAGAGTATATTTACAGAAAAAGGTATTAGGTTCAAATTGCTGAAACATGAAAAATACTATCGTGACATAGACACATTTAAAGATTTAATAGAAATAAAGGAGTTAAATTTTATTCCAATTTGGTTAAAGAAAATTGTTGATGCAGTGATGTGAATGAAAGAGAAAATTGAGAGAATACAAAAAGTTTTACGAAAACATGAAATTGATAATTGGATTGTTTTTTGTCATCATTCTTATGATATTCACCTTAAATATTTATTAGAAAAATGGCATTCAAGCTCAACTCTAGTGAATGTTCCTCAAGAAGGTACACCAAAAGTAATAGCCTCTGTAATGGAAGCAATGATGGTTGATGATGAGATCTATGAAGTTCAGAGCTATAAGAAAGGTGACGAATTGATGGAATTATTAGAATCAGAGATGAAAGGATTTTCAAAAGATTCTAAGATTGCTTTGAATTTTGTTGGGAAAGAGGAAGCTCTGCGAAACCAGAGTTATGATATTATAACAAGTGGTACGTTTAAAGCACTCACAGGTTTTAATCAGAATCTAACTTATGTTTCTGCAAAGGATTTAATTTTTGATATTCGTGCAGTTAAAACAAAGAAGGAAATTGAGAATCATAAGATTTCTTCTAAGCTTGCTGAAGAATTAATGGTAGAAGTTGTAGAACCTCAAATAAAACCAGGAATGATGGAAAAAGAACTTGCAGCTATAATTGAATTCGAATGTAATAAGCGAGGGGGAGTTGCATTTGAAGCTATTGTAGGTTCTGGACCTAATGCAGCAATACCTCATCATAAATCAGGTGGAGGTAAAATAGAACAGAATCAAGTTCTGTTAATTGATTATGGATCAACTCATAATTGGGCTAATTCGGATATAACTCACACTTATTGGATAGGTGCTAAACCACCTGAAGGTGTCTTGAGAGCTTATGAAGCAGTTGATAAAGCTAAAGAAGCTGCATACACAAAAATAAAAGCAGGAGTTTTGGGAGAAGAAGTGGAATTAGCTGTAAGGGGAATCTTCGAAGAATTCGGATATGATCATGAGAAACTCTATATGCACTCTACAGGTCATCCAATAGGTATTGAAACTCATGATATTGGTCATGGAATATATAGAGGAACACCTACTAGACCATCAAAACCATTACTAGAAAATTCCGTCATAACAGTTGAACCAGGATTATATTTTGCAGGAGAATTTGGTGTAAGATTAGAAGATGATTGCGTTGTGACAAAAGAGGGATCAATCAGATTATCTAATACTCCAAAAGAGATAGTTTGTCTCTAATCTTCTCTTTATCTTTATTTAATTGTTTTATGCATTTTTAACAGAGATATTATCTCCAAACAAAAGTCGGATTTGTTTCTAGTAATACCCACGTGTGATGAGAGTATTATTTCGTTTTAAGGTAACTCTAACCTATGCTTGACTTAGGTGAAATAAGTGTCATGGAGATTATGGCTAAGATCAAAGCCAAAATCAATTAATTTAGGGTTCTATGGAGAAGTAAATGCAGGTAAAACTACCTTAGCAAATAAGATTGGTAGAGATTGGGCAAATCAAGAAGTGGGGATTGTAAGTGAAATACCTCACGAAACACGAAATATACAGAAACTTGAGAAAGTGAATTTTGCAACTAGTGGTACAAAATTAGATTTAACTCTAATAGATATGCCAGGAATAGCATCATCTGTTAATCCTTCTGATTTCATAAAACACGGCTTGTCAGCTAGTGAAGCTATGGAAAGAGCTAAAGAAGCAACTAGAGGAATTGTAGAAGCAATAAAGTATCTAGAAAATGTAGATGTTGCTTTAGTAATCATTGATGCTACAAGAACACCATTTGATCAAGTAAACTTCACAATTTTAGGTAATCTAGAACATCAGAAAAAACCTTTCATCCTGGTTCCAAATAAAATAGATCTACCTGAATCAAATGTAAGAATCGTAAGAGATGCTTTCGAAAATTACACTGTAATCCCAGTATCAGCTCTTCAAGGAGATGGAATAGAAGCTCTGTATGATAAAATAGCCGAGATGGCTAAGAGGGTAAGGTGATAAAATGAAGTATAGAGTAGATTTTATACCTTTCAGCGAGGTTCACGATTTAGCTCCTGATGAAAAGATTCGTTACATTCTATCAAAAGTAATGCGAAACACAATCTTAGTCTTAGAGAGTGGACTCACTCACTCGGAAGAATTGAACCTTATAGAGAAAACAATGGGAAAAATAGATTATGATGACTTTTTCGGAGTTAAGTTATTCTCCTTCGATGCAGGAAACGATTTCAAATGGACTAAGCTCTTTGGAAAAGGATCTAAAAACAAAATCTTTACCATTGTTGCACCAAATGAAGCTGTCTCAGTAACCAAAGATGAAAGAGGAATATTGTCAATAAGAATTAACGATTAGATATCATCTAAGTACTTTTTCACCTTTGATAACACATCACTAAACGACTCGTCCACCGCACTATCTGTGTAAACTACGCTTACGTTCTCAGGGCCGTAAAGCTCTAACATGTCGGATAATATAACTTCCATAATCTCAGCTTGGACATTCTCGTCTACCTTAGACGACATGTAATCTCTCTCTACCAACCTTTGGCGTAAAAGCCTAATCGAGCACCTGAGAACTATGCAGTGTGTCAAAAATAAGGGAGGGAGTTCCACTACATGACCATCCAAGATTAAGGGAAGGGAGGAATCATTTTTCTCAACCAACTCAATCATTGCTTCAGTTATTAAATCATCGTCAACCACATAAGTATCACGTTCTTCATCATAGTAATCAAATAGAGAATGTTCCTTAGCATACTTCCCAACATCAATAACTGTAAAACCTTCTTTCTGAAACATCTGTGCGATGGTTGACTTTCCAGTACCTGGTGTCCCTGTGATCAGAATAGCTTTCTTCATTATGTTTTCAAATACGAAGAAGATAAAAAGTTTAAGAAATAAGAGACCAAAAGAAAATATTTATATATGTGCATATATACATATGTTCACAGTGGATTAGATGAGTGAGCAAGCGAAGTTCTTTAAAGCATTGGGAGACGAAACACGACTTACAATTGTAATGTGTCTTCTCAACAAAGATCACTGTGCTTGTGATTTTACTGGAGCGACTAAAAGAGAACAATCAACTATTTCTAGGCATTTAAAGGTGCTTCTAGAAGCAGGTGTTGTCCAATATAGAAGAGTAGGAAAAAATCTAATTTACAGTATAAAGGATGATGAAACTAGAGAAAAAATCGAGAATTTCGGAATAAAAGCGATTATAGATTGCTGTGAAAGTTGCACAGTAAAGATAATAGAGGAAAAGTGAAAAAATGGAAGCAGAAAAAGAAGAGAATGAAGAAGTTACAATCACTTCTCAAAGTGAGAAATTAAAGAGATGGATAAAAAAGAAAAACTCTTGTTGCTTTAACCATTATCGAATAGATTACTCTAGTCGAATATTCTAAAGAGGTGGAAAAATGGAACCAAAAAAAGAAAAAGAAGAAAAAGAAGAAGAATGCTGTCCTGAAGAAGAAAAAATGGAAGCAGAAAAAACAGAACATGAAAAACCTTGTTGCTAAACAAGTAGAAATGTGATAGAAATGGAAGCTAAAGATGTTAAAAAAATAGTAAGAAAAAGCTATGCAAAAGTAGCCAGAAAGGGATCCTCTTGTTGTGGAGGGGATGCTAAAGCTGAAAATATCAGCAAAGCTATAGGGTATACTAAACTTGAATTAGATAGTATTCCGGAGGAGGCAATTTTAGGACTTGGTTGTGGTAATCCAACAGCAATCGCGTCTTTACAAGAAGGAGAAATTGTTGTAGATTTAGGATCAGGGGGAGGATTAGATGTTTTTCTAGCTGCAACAAAAATAGGTCCAACAGGTAAAGCGATTGGAATTGATATGACACCTGATATGATCGATTTAGCACGAGATAATGCAGAAAAGAATAATATAACCAACGTTGAGTTTAGACTTGGAGAGATTGAAAACCTTCCAGTTGCAGACAATTCAGCAGATATAATTATTTCAAACTGTGTAATCAATTTATCTCCTGAGAAGCTAAAGGTCTTTCAAGAATCGTTTCGAGTTCTGAAACCTGGAGGAAGGTTAGCTATATCCGATTTAGTGTTATTACGCTCCCTTCCTGAATCTGTGAGAAAAAATGAAAGATATCTAGCTGGATGTATAGCAGGAGCGGAGCTCAAAAACAAATATATCGGTTTCATAGAAGAAGCTGGTTTTCAAGATGTTCAGATAGCTACTGAAGAAGGATATCTGGAAGAGTTTGATGACGAAGAAATTCTAGAGGATTTTGGTGTAGAAGAATTTGATAATCTTGAAGAAGAAAAAGAGTACATAAGAAAATCAGTTCAAAGTATCACAGTAACCGCTTTTAAACCAAAAAAATGATTTCAAGGTAGGTAATTGCCTACTTTTTTTTATTTTAACATTTCATCTCCCAATTTGCTTTTACCTCTTATTGCTTTTAGTATTCTCATCCTTTTAGCTTCCCCAGTTTTTATTTTTCGGAAGTTATCACGTTGTCTACTAATCATTACTAAAGCAATAGCAAAGAACAGTATAGCCAAACCAAGATTATATTCTGCCCAACCCATAAGCATTACAGGAGGGAGGAATAGAGCGATTACACCAACTAATAATGTTACTGCTATATAATTTATTGCAGAATATCCTACGAAGATTATACAAATTGGCCACAGAATTGCCCAGAAAGCAAGGAGTATAGGATTAGCAACAAGTGTTGAAGCTATTACCACTGTAATACCTCGTCCTCCATGACCGGGTAAAAGATACACAGGCCAGTTATGACCAAAAATTGCCCCAATTCCAGCAAAAACTAAAGCAAAGCAAGTGTAAATTCCAAATTCAGGCCAGATAAATATCTCAACCATTGTGTCATTGTTGACAAAATAAAGATTCTTTGTTAATAGATAAGGAATAGAAACTGCAGCAATCGACCTACAAATGTCTAAGATTCCTGCAAAAGAAGCCCAAAATTTAGATTCAGTTGCGCGGTAAACATTTCTTCCACCAACATTACCTGAACCTATTGTTCGTATATCTTTTCCTAGTTTTAATTTCACTACTATCCAGCTAAAAGGTATAGAACCAATAAGATAAGAACTAAGCAAAATCAGAAAATAAACAAGTGCGACATGCATGAATCTGAATTGAAACTGCTTTAATAAAAGATTTATGTGATTTATAAAAGAGACAGCTTTAGCAATCAAATTTTTATACATCGAAAATACTTCTTATCTGATGACATCAAAAATCTCTCCTCACATCTTTCGTGCATATGATATAAGAGGATTATATAACAAAGATTTAACACCAGATATAATGTATAAGATTGGTCTCTCTGCAGGAACTTATGTTAATAGAATTCTAGAGGGGAAGAGAGTAGTAGTTGGAAATGATATTCGACATACAAGCATTCCATTAGCTTATTCTTTTATTTCAGGAGTTTTAGCAACAGGTATCAGTGTGACTTATGTTGGAACTTCAGCATTTGGCCAAACACTTTTTGCGGGATGGAAATTAGGAGGAGACACAACAGCGTTTATTACAGCAAGTCATTTACCTCCTGAATGGAACGGAATAAAGTTCTATCATAGCGAAGGTGTTGGCTATTCTGAAGAAGAACTCATGAAGATTAGAGATTTTGCAATACAGAATGATAATGATTTCAAAGAGTGGGGAGAAGTAGGTAAAACAAAAAATCATGATATTACTGCTGAATATAAGGATTTTTTCAATCAGAGGATTAATTTTAAGAAAGATATCAAAGTAGCAGTAGATTGTGGTGGAGGAAGTACTACTCTCTCAGTTCCAGATGTTTTTTCTAGTTTGGGACTTACTACTTTCTGTGTCTTTTGTGAACCAGATCCCACCTTTTCAGGAAGACCTTCTGATCCTAAACCAAAGAATCTATTGAAATTAGTGAATGAAGTTGTAACAAATGATTGCGATTTTGGAGTAGCTTTTGATGGAGATGGAGACAGAGCAGTGATAGTAGATAACAAGGGTAAAATTCTGTCAGCAGATGAAACAGGGATAATAATAGGAAAATATGGTTTAGCACAAAAATCTGGCACAATTATAGTTAATGTAGAATGCTCAAAAGCTGTAAAAGAGCAGTTGGAACCTCTGGGATTTAATGTCAAACAGATACCTGTAGGTCACACTTTTTTGACAATTGAAGCTAAAATAGAGAATTCACCATTGGGGATCGAATCAAGTGGTCACATAATTATTCCTGAATTTTTCTTATTTGATGATGCCATAGTTACACCGTTGAAAATAGCAGAAATACTAGACAATCAGAATGAGAAACTTTCAGATTTAGTTAGTAAGATTCCAACATACCCAATACTAAAGGAAGAAATCCTATGTGAGGATGAAATTAAATTTGAGGTTGTTGATGAGTTAAAAACAGAGTTATCAGAAGAGTATTCTAACATTAATCTGTTAGATGGTGTCAGAGTTAATCTTGAAGAAGGATGGGTCCTAATAAGACCTTCTAACACTTCACCTTTAATTCGAATGACAATCGAAGCTGACAACGATGAAATAATTAGTAGATTCAAAACAACCTTTAGGGAGAAGGTTCAGAAAATAATAGAGAAAATGAAAGAATAGTGATGCAGGTATTCAAATGAATGATTCTCTTCCTGAATTTTATTGTCCATATAGTGATGAGTGTTATGAATGTTGTCTAGATACAGAAATGACAATCTCAATCTCTGATGTTAAGAGAATAGAAGAGAGTGGTTACAATAGGAGTGAGTTTTTAAAAGAAAAGGAGGGATTCTTAGTTCTTCAAAACATCAAAGGACATTGTTATTTCCTGAAAGATAAAAGATGTTCAATCTACAAAGTACGACCACAAGGATGTAGGTTTTATCCTCTTATCTACGATTTTGATGTTGAAGAGATTTTGATCGATGAACTATGTGCGAATCATACAAAATTTGATGTCGATGATTATGACTCAATATCAGAAGATGTAATTATCTATGTAAATGAAATAATGGCAGAGAAGGAAATGAGACTCAAGAAAAAAGAAAGAAAAAAATAGAAAATACATAGTTTTAATCACGGAATCTATCTTCAAATCTTTTGAGGATACTTGGAAGTGTTGTGTATTCCATTTCACTTAATGGAAGTCTACTTGGTTCAAAGGGTCCATGTCGTCTAATGTAATCAGATATTTCATTGCATTTATCTCTTGTAGCATCAAAGGATGGATCATCAAATAAATCAACTCCTCCAATTAATTTTCCATTTTTTAATTGGAAACCTAAGCCAACTACTCTGGGGGGTCCATCGAATCTAACACATTGACTATAATCTAGAGAAACAGGCATAAGAGGACCTCTGTGAGAACCTCGCATCCAACCAGAAACCATATGACCTAATGTAAATGCTTCTACAACTTCTCCAACAGCTGGAAAACCACTTTGGCTTCTCACTATTGCTACTGGATCATCTTTCCCAACATATTTACCTGCAACAAGAGCTAACTTATCAGTTGAAATCGCAGCAGCTCTTCCTAAATCTGGATTCTTGCTGTCAACAAATTTTATAACATATTGACCAGGAGCTCCAATTAATGCTAGAAGATCATACATTTCTTCAGGACAGATGAAGTCTACAAATTTAGCTTTATACACATCCATAACAGAAAATCTGAATCCATCATGCAGTTTTGGATCTATTATTAATCCTGCTGTGTTAAAGGGGTTAGCAAACATTTGGAAAATTGGATAATTGAAAGCACCAGGTTCTGTTTTATCCATTGCAAAAAACAGTAAAGGTTCAGAAGGTCTCTCTTCTATTTCCAATTCAGCACACCCTGGACCCATACCTTTTATGTTTCCAGTGAATGTATCTTTCAGGAGATCTTGTCCTGCACCATACAATCCGATTTCTCTTGCTTCTTTCCCAAGAGTCATAAAGGTATCCCAAGCTAGTTTATGTATCTCTTCGCTATCTACTCCTTTGTTATGAGTCAAGAGAAGCTCAGTATCATCACCTGCATTGAAAACCACAAAATCAATAATCTTATTCTCATCTTTTGCTTTTTCCATAATTTCTTCTGCTCTTACCATAAGGGGTTCATAAACAGTCACATGTCCCGGACTGGACCCTATATCTGCTTTAATTAAACTAATTGTTGTTTTTACCATTACTTAGCACCAACGATTTAATCTAGAAAATTCCCCATAATACGGGTATCTAATACATATTACATTTGTTTAATTTAAACTTTTACATTTAAAGATGAAAAGTAAAAAAAAAAGAGAAGAAAAAAGTGTTAAATTATAAATCCTCTATTTTAAACCAAAGCTCAATTAGATCTTTAGACCCGCCAACAAAACCTGCTCGTTGATGTAAATAATGCATTTTTGTTAGTTTATTAACATCAAGTGGTTTAATGTTCTCATATTTTATTTCATGCCCATCAGCTGTTATGTAAAACCCATCACCATTTACCTTTGAGAGGATGTAAAGATATGGAACAATTTCGTAGACAAATCTTAATTTTGGAGCAAAATAACCAAATACGCCTGTTTTTTCGAAGACATTATTCATGTCTTGCACCATACATCCACCATATCTATTCTTACCTTTAATATCAAGTGCATCTACGAAAAGTTTCTGTTTTGCTGAATGATTATTGTATTTTCCCCCTAAACCAAAAACAGGATTCTTGGATGGACTTATATCTAAACTATCTCTTACAACGCGAAATGAGTCACCATCATGTATAAATTGTAAAAAGCCTATTTCGGTTGCTAAATCGAATCGAAGGAATAATGTATAGCTAACAGTCAAAGCTGCAACAGTGCAACCATCCTTGTTGATAATATTAACAATCGCACCAGGGCTCCTTGTTCGGATGATAGATGATCCATCAATGAAATCACCTAAAATTATGTACTCACCAGTTCCCTTCATTATATTATCTTCTTCTGTTTCTTCTCCCAACAGAAGTGAGTAAAGATGGCTAGACAATCTTTGCATAAAAAGCTCTTGTGTAGCAATGTCAAGGCTTAACTGTTCATCACCAGACACATTAATAGTACCGGAATAATCATCTTCTCCCAAAATAAAAGTAAGTATCTGTTTTGGAACATCTAAACTGATAGTTATAAGTTCACTCAGAATTTCTCGAAGTGAATCAGGTTGAATTTCCTCTAAATAGGAATCAAGTGTATGATATTTTTCGACTAACATTTTCTCATATCCTAATATGTTTCAGAAAGATTGTTTTTGAAAATATAGTTAAAGCAAATAAGTGCACTATCCTTCATTTTTAGAGCATTAATAAAAGCATGCATATCTTTTTCAGCTTGTGAAATTATAGCTTCTTTTGCTTCATCGCTGATGTTTTCAACCTCATCAAAGAACTCCTTCCATGCAAATTTAGAGTGTTTAGCGAATGTCTTATGCTCATCAATATCTTCCTTTCCATAATTTTCTAGAACCCAACTTCGCATTTTTGCATACAATTCTGGTTCATAATCTTCTAGAATCTTCTGAACAAGTCTTTGCCAAAATGTACCTATATTTCCTTTTGCTATATTGCCATGTGGGAAAGTTGATGCTATAACTTCTACAGGTGTTCCCGTTATTCCATGCTGTGCAATACGAGTGTTAAAACCTAATTTTCTAAATTCGTCAGTAATTTCTACGGTTCTCTTTACGTTTATTCCCAACTGAGGAACAACATTACCTTCTGCATCCACACTAACACCATGTGTAGATCCGTTTGCTATTGCAAGATAATCAATTGTGACACCATTTTCTTCTAATGTTTTAACGTAATGAACAGCTTCTTCAACGGTTGTAAATTCAGTAATTCCAATTTCTCCAACCTCGCCTTCTAAGCCATATGGAGATTCACCCATCCTTTTATTGAGAAAATCAAACAGCGTTAAACCCTTTGACAATATATCTTTTAGTTGTCCCTCAACATTTTGTTCTTCTCGATTAAATAGAAAAGATGTATCAATAGCATAACCAGTAAATCCAGCATCAATTCTGGCATCTATCTCTTTCTTCAGATTCTCCATTTCTTCATCAGTACCTTTCTTAAGTGTTAGGTGATCAGCATGCAATGAATATGCAAACCATTTCTCTTTTTCAGCAGCAGTTTTGCACCGATCAGCAAATTTCTGTGGAGTATATCCAGTATATCCCCCACTGAGTGACATTTCACTTAGTGCTAACTCAAAAATCACAACGGATTTTTCTTTCTTTGCAGCCTTTAGTATTCCCCTAATTACTTCTTCAGTAGATCTAGGATTTATTGCTGCAATAATGGTTTTGTGTCCCAAAATTCCTTTAGCAATATAGTTTAATGGCAAAGGGGATTTAGGATTTTCAAAGTAAGTAACAGCATCATTTTCTGAAACCATCTATTTTCACTGCTAAAGAAGGAGGAAATCTCTTTAAGAATTTTTTCTTTGCCCTATAACACAACATTTTATTTAAAATAAAATAGAATATTCAATTGTAACTTGTGGTAGCTATGCTTAATAGGTATATAGCAAAGAAATTCTTTTCACTTATAGTTGTATTCCTATTTTTTATTCTTTTAATCCCAATCAAATCTTCTGAGCTCAGTGATAATAACGAAATTATTAAAAAAAACTATCTACTCCACGAACCAATCCATATAGAAAGAAATGGTGATTTTATTCTTGAAGGATTTCCAGGATCAGGAAGTAGAGATGATCCCTATAGAATTGAAAACTATAATATAACTTCTACAACAGAATCATGTGGAATAAATATCAGTGCTACAAGTAGATATTTTGTCATTCAGAACTGCTACATTGATAGTGTTGATTATGGCATATGGATATCTTGGGTTAGCTATGGTACAGTATCTTTAATCAATAACACGATTTCTAATCATAAAATCAAAGCTTTGAATCTTTGGGATGCATCAGCAGCAAAGGTAATCAACAATACATTAAGTTTCAACGAAGATGGTTTCTCTATCTCCAATTCCATCGATATTATTGTAAATAGAAATAATTGCTCAAACAATAACAACAAAGGTATTTCAATAAGATATGGAGATAATATTACCTTAAAAGACAATTTTTGCGCACAGAACGATTTTGGTATTGATTTAGTATTTTCTAGGAATATTGTACTTTCCAATAATGTATGCCAAAATAATCGAAGGTATGGGATTAAATCTTCTAATACTTTTGATGCAATGATTACATCAAATACATTGATGAATAATGATGATTTTGGATTTTACATATCAGATTCCGAAAATTTAGAGATAAGAACTAATTTAATATCTTACAATAGTAAAGGTCTTTTTGCTGTAGAATTATCTAAATCAGATATTTATAACAACACAATAGATTTGAACAATGAAAGGGGAATTAGTTTTCACTCTTCAAATTACAACTTTATTACTTTTAATAGAATTAGAATGAACACTGAATATGGAATACACTTTATTCTATCAACGAGTAATATTATACATCACAATAACTTCATCAATAACAACTTAGGAGGTGTAAGTCAAGCATTTTCAAGCACAAGCGCGAATAATACTTGGTATGAGGTTATAAACCTAGAAGGGAATTTTTGGTCAGAATTGGATTTGGCTGAATACTATCAAATTGAAGGTTCAGATAATTCACAAGACCTTTATCCGTTAGATGAACCAGTTTTGACTCCTCATCCTTCAGTATCCTTTGAACAGAATCCACATCTTATTTTGTGGGTAATAATACCACCCCTTCTGTACTTATTGGTAGCTTCTCTGTTCCTATTTTCCCTAAATACTGAAGAATGGAAGAGAATAAAATACAAATCTGTCAAAGAAACTTTGGATTACATAGAGAAAAAGAGAAACATAGCTTTTTCCGATAATGTAGGTACGGCACTATTTAGATTTGGAAAAGAAGGAGGGAATATAGTTATAGAAGATTTAAGATCATTAGAACTTAGCTTAGAATTGTTTATTGGTTATTGTTATGCAACCGTAGGTTTAGGGCAAAGATATGAGATAGGAGTATTTGGTCCTCTTCCTACACCTTCTTTACAGAAACACAATGTGATCATTTTCGCTTTTTGGGGATTAGATGATGAACCAAGTGATCCAAGATTAGAAGGAAAACAATATTATCTGGTTGCTGTTATTTATCCTGAATCACAGAATAAGAACATAATTAGAATAAATACAATGAATGACAAATTCAGAAATTATGTTAAGAAGTTCAAGTACCCAAATAGAATGACTATTGAAGATTTGAATCACTTCAGAGAGATAGTTTTTGTTTAGTATTCGGACTTTATTGATTATATAGACCAGATAAGAAACAGATTAAAAGTTAGTTTTAAGTAAATCCATATAGTTTAATATCTAGTTCTTTTTGTTTTTTTCAAGGAGTCCTATTCAGAAATAGGTGGAATAAAAATGAAATATAGAAAAGTTGGAAAATCAGGTTTAAAAATCAGTGAGATTTCTATTGGATCTTGGTTAACATACGGTGGCACTGTTGAAGATGAAATGGCAAAAAAATGCATGGAAGCAGCTTTAGAGA
>JAGLTB010000108.1 GCA_023270155.1 Candidatus Heimdallarchaeota archaeon
GAAGAAACAATCTCCTCACGTTTTTCTTATTTCTGTTGTCTTCTCCTGAATAAGAAATATGCAGCTACAAGGAGTATCGCTGAATAAATCACCATACCAATTATTGCTCCACCTACGCTTGGTGTTATCCATTGCATAATTGTTGGAGCATCTCCCCCAGGATGAGGTCCACCTCCCAGAAATCCTTCAACAAAGCGATCTGTAGGCATTGCAAAGCTTTGTGTTATAATGTTTGAGTAGTAAGTCAAAATGAATAACGGTTCTATTTCTACTCCTGTTATGGTTAAAATTGTACCTCCTAAGGTGAATACCATTAGTATCATCACTAAACTTACAACTATAGTTGTTGATGTTTTCTTCATAAAACTACTAAAGAAGATTACCAGTGAGAGTACTAAAAATGTATAGAGCAAAGCCCAACCTAATGAAGCCCAAGTTTCAACCGGTAGACCTGTATATTTGAATGCAGCTGCAATTACAACTAGTATATAGTAGAATATAACAGCTAAAGCTGATAGTAAATACCTAGCAATCAGTCGTCCTACAAAAAGACGCCCTTTTGTTATTTTTGGAAACAATAAATTACCTGTTTGTTTATCAAAATCTAAAGCAATTATGTTTCCACCAAAAATCGTTGCAATAATCAGAATAAAGAAACTAATCATCCCCAGGTATGAAGTGATATACTCTGTTGCAGTTTCAGGACTCTCTTCTAACCTTCTTTCTGTGATAATATTGATTATAAGAGAAAGTAAGAAGGTAAATCCTGCTACAAACAATGAAATGATACCATTCTTTACATTTCGTCTGAGCTCAAATCTAGTTGTAGCTCCTACTTGATCTAAGCTTCTCATAAACCCTATAGGCTTCTTTTCAAATTTTGATTCTAGATTTTCTTCTTGAGTTATTGACATTATTATCCCTCCATTATTCCTGCTGATTCTTTAGCCTGTTTCTCAGCACCAGGATTTCTAATTGTAATCATTCCAGACAACAATCTTATATACAACTCTTCAAGACTGCTAGTTCTAGGAACAGAAAAATCTACAACATCGATCTTATTTTGAGCTAATTCTTTGAATATGCGACTTTGATTTTCCAAACTGCCATCAAATCTAGCTTCAAAAACTTGAGTATCAAAGTTATAAGAAACAATATCAGAAACATTCTTCATTCCAGTATGTGGTTTTATGATTGATTCTAGTTCATCTCTCATCTTAGCAATATCTGTTGGTAAAACAAGTAATTGAATACGTAAAAGACTATCTGGACTTTCAGTTTCCAGATTCCTAATGGTATCAAATGCTATTAACTTTCCTAAGTTGATTATAGCAATTCTATCGGAAATCTCACTTACTTCATAGAGTAAATGACTACTCAAGAAAATAGTTTTTCCTTCGTGTTTTAATTTCAATAGTAATTCTCGGATCTCTTTTCTTGCTTTCGGATCTAAACCTGTTTGTGGTTCATCTAGCACTAGTATATCTGGGTTATGTACGAGAGATGAAACAATCCCTAGTTTTTGTCTCATTCCCTTGGAAAATGTTCCAACTTTCTTGTCAATCCATCCTTCTAATTCAACCATATTTATTACTTCTTCAACTCTTGAACGTATCTTCTTCTTTGGATATCCCTTCAATTTAGCAAAATAGGATAGAATTTGTCTTGGTGTCATGTGGTCATAAAATGTTGGATTTTCTATTAGAAAACCTAAATGATCTAATAAGGAATCTTTGTTTTTCCTAGTTAATAACTTTAATTCACCATTATCCCTAATCCATACTTCTCCTACAGTAGGTATTAAAAGCCTTGATATCATTTTCATAGTAGTTGTTTTTCCCGCACCATTAGGTCCTAACAAACCTATGATCTCTCCTCTTTTGATGTCAAGAGAAAGATTGTTTACAGCTGTAAACTCACCAAAATTTTTTGATAAGTTCTTTAATCTTATAATAATGTCTGTTTCATCGTTTGACATGAATTTCACTTTATCTGTAATTTCCACTTATTTATGCTACTGTGCATTAACTGCTTTAAAAACATCTGCAAATTACGTAAAAGTTTGCATCACAGAAAAGAAAATATCTAAGACGGACATATACTCTTGAATCATTAGAAATTTAATTTTCTTCTGAACCATCTTTTGAGTGGTTCATGAAATGGTATCTTTTCGAATCCTTCTTCTGTAAGCAATTTTTCCAAGTAGTATCTTGCAGTAACAAGCTCACTTGTACATTCAGGTCTGTATTCCGGTAAACTCTCTTCATATAGATTGATAGGGTAACAATAATTAAATGGTAGAATCTTAATCTCCTCTTTTTCATATTTAGAGAGAATCTCAGCTGATAAAACAGCTTGATGTATAAATGTAATGTAGAGGTCATCTTTATCATAGAACTCTTTGAAATCAGGATCATTATACAATCCCCTGTATCTGTTCCACCAAGCTTCCAAAAATCCTTTCTCCGGTTTGACAATCAAAAATCCTGAATTGAAATAAGGTCGGAGAATATTGCCATCGACATGAGTTTGCATTGGGAAAATTCTTTCTTCGGGAACTTCGCATTTGCTATAGATAAATTCCCAAAATCTATCAATTGGTTGGTAGAATAAAGAACCTATAAGTGTGTGGTGTACAGGTCTACAGCCAATGTTTTTTCCATCTTCTAGAAGAAATTCTATTGGTTCATTTATTATTAATGAATTAGTTCCTAACCATACTAAGAATTCTGTTTGGCCCTTTGCTAATGATTCCGCAGTTGCTGCAGCATAAGTGCTACAAGTAAAGGGGAAAGATAAGATTTCTTCTTCAAGTTCAAATTGAATGATTTTTACATCAAACATTTTCAATTGAGTTCTATCTTTGATTGGAATTTCTTCTTCAGATTTTGTTGTCATTAACCATATGGGGGCTTTAGAAAAAATACCTGCATATTTACGTATGCTCTCAATAAGAATAAACGTTTCTGGTGAGGACCCATCTGAAGTTAATGCGAATATTAACTGTTTCATTCTCTACAAATCTGACGAGAATTAAAATACTTATAAGTTTATAATATCTTTACTTGATTTTTGTGGATTTTAAATAAGTTCGTAATTTAGTATTAGTGCCAATTAGTTACTTGCTCAAAGTACTAATGAGGAAATAAAGCTTCATTCGTCAGAGAAATCATCATTTCAGGAATGTGCTACAGAGTTACTGGATGCATTTTATGAAATTAAGAAGAAACGTCGAACAAACAAAATAGTGAGAATGATTGATGAATTAGAAAAAATGGTTACTCTATTGAGATAAATATGAAGAAAATAGGTTCTTTTCTTTTTCCTCTATTAAGATTAATAAGTGTATGAAGATAAAGAAATCTATGAAAAGAACGGATGTCTTATTTGTAATTATATTTCTCGTGTCGTTAAATTCTTGCTTCTTATCATCTGCAAAAAATCAGAATGTAACAATCACAAAAATAGGTGACTATCCTATCTCTGGTACTCTTTTTGATGTCCAAGTTGTAGAGGATATAGCTTATATTGCTGAATATAACAGTGATACATTCTATATTCTTGATGTCAGTGATCCTACTAATCCTTCCTCTCTAGCAAATTATACCGTACATCTTCCTCATTACTTTGAAGTTGTTAATGGTATTGCATATATCGCAGCTTGGGATGAAGGAGTTCAAATTGTGGATGTCAGTGATCCTACCAATCCAACAAAAATTAGTGAATACAATCCAGGTACAACAGGATATCAAACCATATTTGGAAACTACATGCTAGTAGGTTTTACACACTCGACTCATATTGTAGATATCAGTGATCCTGCTAATCCAGCATGGTTAAGCACCTTTAATGTTGGAAGAAGTGTTATGGGGGCATTCATTGGTGATAATATGGCATATCTACTCTCATGGAATTGGACAACTGAAAACTCATGGGTTTATGTTTATGATATTAGTGATGTTTTGAATCCAGTAGAGTTAGGTTACTTTGATCAAGGGAATGTTTTCGTCGATATCGTAGTCAAAGATAACTATGCATTTGTAGCTAATGACTTTTTGGGACTAATGATTTTAGATTTTACTAATTTTTCTGATCCTGAAGTTGTGAAAATCTATACAGATAGAGGAACAACTGCTGGGCTTTACTTAGAAGAAGATATCTTGTTTGTTGCTAATGATAATATGGGAGTGAGTATATTAGAAATAGGTGACAAATCTGAACCAAAACTGCTAGCTGAATTCTGGGATGGTGGTTCATCTACTGAACTAGATATTAAAGATGATTTGATATTTGTTGGAGATACAGGAGAAGGTTTTGAAATTCTACAAGTTGAAGGTTTGTCAATACACAAAACTTCTGGATTTGGAGTTTGGAGCATTATCTTAGTTATACCCTTGATGAGAATATTAGCTAGAAAAAGAAGGAAAAAAAGAGAATCTGTATAAGGTAAGTCTGCTGTTTTCTATTTCCTTTAAAAATAGAAAGAATTGTTATTTAATCCCACCTATCAAATAACAAATACCTCCAACAAGAACAAATATTCCACCTACTCCCCCAGAGACAATTCCCAAGATAATCAATAGTATCCCTAATATAATCCAATTATCTAAAGAACCTGTTTTTATTTTTTGTTGAAGCCATTCCCATACAAGGATTAGTACCAAAAATCCAATAAGAATCATCACTAATCCGCTTATCCATGCTTGGATATAAGTTAAGAATGATAGACTTCCAAAATAGTTCTCTAGATTATTGCTTCCTTGTCCTACAATCGTTAGAATTCCTTGTACAAGTAGAATAAACCCTCCGATTAGGGAATCTAGATATCCAACACTAGTCCAACATGCTTGAAGTTTGGTTGACATGAAATAGGATTGTTTCATTCTTTATAAATATTTTATTTAAACTATATTGAAACATCTTAAAGAGAGAGAAAAAGAGATTAGCGAAATAAAAAAAAAGTAAAGAATAAAATTGGGTTGTTCTATTATTTCTTCACGCTCAGTAAATAATAGATGCCACCTACAAGTACAAGAACTCCTCCAGATCCACCAGTTATTAGACCTATTACAAGAAATATAACCCCTAACCACATGTGATTTTTTATCCATGGTCCGGTCTTAACTTGCTGCTGTAACCATTCCCATATGAGGAATAAAACTAGAATTCCAAGCAATAATGAAAGAAGCCCATTAAGCCAGAATGTTTCTGCGAATGTAAAGAAAGACATTCCTCCTATGTATTTGAGTCCATCTGCTAGGTAGGCGAAAAACATAAGAATTCCTTGAACTACCAAAACAAATCCGCCAATTAATGCAGTCCAATAACCAGCGAATTCCCATTTTGAAATTGTTTTAGTTGGTGTTGGTGTTGTTGTCGTTTCTGACATACCCTTAAATGTGTTTTAGTCACATATAAGACTTTACTTTAACCAAAAAGCTATTTGATTAGTTTTTCTTTTGTTTCACGAAACAGTTCGGCTAATCAGCTAAAATAACATGAATGATATGGATTATAACAATACTCGCAAACAAGATAAAACTTCGATGGATTTTATTCATGATTCTGATTGCTTTTTTATAGTTCCAAATAGGCTTGATCTTCAACCAAATAATCAATCCTGAGACTACATAATATGTATAAATAGAAGCTGTTACCCATCCAATTGCAACCAAAGTCTCATCTTTAGTAGATAGATATATCCCATGAATAAAAAGAACTGTTAGAGCTCCAAAACCTACAATGTAATGGATATAACTAAGAGGTTTACGAATTTTAAGAAAGGTTTTAGTAATCCGTTTTTTGACCTCTTGAGGTTTTCCTTCTCCCTTTAGAAGCTTTCTTGAATATTTGTTCGTAAAATAAATGCTTATCGTCACCGCACTCGTTGCAAAAAGACCTATTGAGACGTAAGCTAAATCCTTAGCGAAATCTTCACCATCATCATCTTTTCGATCTTTAGGATCTTCAGGATCTTTTGCATACGTAGTTAGACACAGAGAAAATGATATGATGATACCTAAAATGAGAATAGATGTGAGTAAAGCCTTTCTCTTCATTAAAATCCGACCCATTAAAGAGTAAGAAGAAATTATCCCTTAAAAATAATTTGCTGTAAAATTAGCAGGTTAGTATCGAGAACAAGTTGTTACAGTTTAAATCCCAATAATATATTATGATTCTGGATGAAACAAAAAAGGCCATAATTTCGCTTTCTACACAAATTAGCATCACATTTAAATGCAAGTAAGCAATCTCTTTTTTGGATGATTCATACTGTTTATATCATATCCAGAAACGGATTACCGATAATTGCAGTAGGAAAAGACGAAAAAGATGATGATTTCGTGGAAGCAGCTCTTTTTAGTGGTATATTGTCAGCAATTCAGACAGCGATGCAAGAAATTGATGTCGGCGTACCAAAATTCGTAGATACAAAAAAGTTTGAAATTTTCATTGAACTGGAAGAAGAATTTGCAGTTGCTCTAGTAAGAGAATCAACGGAGACTGAAGAAAGAGATTTAATGCATGATATTACAGCCGAGATATTAGATAAATTAGATAAAAAATATGATGATTTGTCAGACTATAATCTGCTATCTGATAAACAACTACAAGATATAAGAGCCCTCATTGTAAATATGATTCAAAAGGGAGAAAAAGAATTATCCAAAAGAAAAGCAACAAAAATCGCATCCGATTCTTTGTGGTGATAAATATGGCTATGTTGTGGAGAAACAAAATTCCAATCTCAGCAGTGATTTATGAATTTCTAGTTGTTGTGGCATTATGTATGATAACATTTTTTCTGTGGAAGAAATATGTAGAGAGAAAAAAGAAACCAGTATTGTATCTGGGGTTTACTTTCACATTCTTTTCAGTTGCATTGCTTGTAGACACTTTAGGTCGATGGCTTGGATTTCTGTTAATTAATATTGATTATATGGATAGGAGTTTTACTGACATCTGCACTCTACTGAGTTATATCTTTTTGGCAATTGCAAATTGCTTTGTTATAGCTTTCATGGACTCTGTGTTCTTTCATAAGGGAACAGACTTCATCTTACCATTTAGTTTGTTTAATGGAGTAGTAATAGGTTTAATTATTCCAAAAATAACCGAATGGATTGCAGATCCAAGTTTTGGTAAATTGAGAGAATCAACCTATATTCTCTATTATTATGGAATAATCTCAATACTAAGCTACGGACTATTAGCTTATTTTGGAATAAGAGAAGGAGTTCTTAATGATGATCGCTTACCAAAGGTTGGTTTTTATCTAATTGGAACATTTGGTGTGTGTATGATCCTGATGTTTGTTACTATAGCTGGAGACACAATTCTAGTATCTAATGTTGCAGCTTTTTCACAAGGTTATTCACCTTTATACTACATTGGGTTTACTTTAGCAGCTATAAGTCTAGGACTTGGATATCTAGGGTATATAATGCCGGATTGGTTCAAGAATATTGTAGTAAGAACAACCACCTAATACCCACATTTTTTCTTTCCTCTAACCATATATTTTAAATCCTAAATTAGTTACTTTTTGTGAAAACCCATGAGTTACCTCCTAGATGAGATTAAAGAGTTTTATAAAGATAGGATAGATCCAGGAATAAACAAATTTACAGCAATGAGAAAACTGCAAAATAATCTGGAAGAAACAGGTTTTGATGCAAAGGAGATTCAGTTATTATCAGCAATAATATCAGATGTTATCAAAAAACATGGGGGATCAAGAGAAGAAATCTTCAGAGCACTGTATAAAGGATACAAGCTCTAAATTGTATAGTAGATAAGATTACTTATTTTCTTTATTTCTACTTAGTTTAACCTTACTCTGAAAAATGTAAAATATTTATACCTTTGAAAATTATATTAATTTAGGAGATGAAAATGTGAAACTTGATATTTCCACCAAACTGAAGATGAACAACGGAGTGGAAATCCCACTAATCGGATTAGGAACATACCTTTCTGAATCAGGATCAATTGTAGAGAGCGCAGTCCAAGCAGCATTAGATGTAGGTTATAGACACATAGATACTGCGAAATTCTACTTCAATGAAGAAAGTATAGGGAAAGCCGTAAGAAATAGTTCAATTCCAAGAAACGAGATTTTTGTTACGACAAAGCTTTGGAATTCAGATCATGGTTATAATAAGGCCTTAATTGCTTTAGAGGAAAGCTTAAAGAGATTAGATATTGAATACATAGACCTATTTCTAATTCATTGGCCAGTTGAAAATTTACGTAATGAAACCTGGAAAGCTCTAGAAGAAGTTTACAAAGAAGGAATGTGTAGAGCAATAGGTGTGAGTAATTATACAATCAATCATCTCAAAGAACTTCTTGAAATATGCGAAATAAAGCCTACTGTAAATCAAGTTGAATTTCATCCTTTTCTCTATCAGAAGGAATTGATGGAGTTTTGCCAAAATAATGACATAATTCTTGAAGGCTATAGTCCCTTTGCTAAAGGACAGAGAATCAACGACCCAAAGCTAACTACTGTCGCTGAAAAATATGATAAAACAAACGCACAAATAATAGTTCGTTGGCATCTTCAACACAATGTGGTTGTAATTCCAAAATCATCAAAAAAACAACGAATAGCTGAAAATTCTGATGTTTATGATTTTAGTATCGCGGAAGAAGATATGGATTATCTTGATTCGTTAAATGAAAATTTCAGATGTACGTGGGATCCAACTAATGTGCAATAGCTAGTCTTGAACAAATTCCTCTAGTGCATAAGCACTTTCCATCATATCTACAACTTGTGCAATAAACCTTGTTGATGGCGCACCATCAACTAAATTGTGATCTACCATAAAAGTTACATTAGCTATGTCTCGTTTCTCTATTTTGCCATTTACTATTGCTGGTTTTTCCTTAATCCCTGCTGAAGCTACGCTTAATGTTTTTATGGCATAAGGTACTGCCCATCCTCCTACTTTTTTGATAAACATACCAACAGTTGTTAATCCAACGGTACCAGCTGTTTTTTGAACGTAAAATGGATTTTTCAACAACCTCCGTAAAATCATTCTTCTTATAAATAGAGGAATGAACCTATAGATCTTAATACCAATAGAGGATTTTCTTCGAAATTGATCTTTTTCCGATAGCTTCTTGTTTTGTACTGAGCGAATCTCTTCTGTAATCTCTCTTACACTTTTTGTTTCAACTTTTCTAATAATATAATTATAGGGAATATTCTGACCTTTCTCATTCTTAATCTCAATCATTATACTAATATCAACGTTCTCAAACACGATGATTTTTGTTCTCCCTTTAAGAAAGGAATTGAGTCGTTTATTTTCGTTTACAGCGTCTCCTATTACCTTAGCTATCCATCCAGTAAATGACAGCTTCAAACCTTCTCTTTCTTCGTATTCCTTGATGATTCTTCGCGCATCTGTTACATCTATCTCAAGCAAACCAAGTATATGATGCATACTTGCTGCTATATCATTGAAATCAGAAAGAATTTGTCTTTTTGGTGAAAATCTTTTTGTTTCATATTTTACATGCTTTTTCATTTTGTAACATATAGAAATTTATCTAGTCATTGATAAAAGTTACTGGGTGTAAATACCAAAATTAGAGTTACAAATTTTTTGAAAAATCCAAGTACTTATAAGTACTATCTATGCTCTTGTATATCAGAATAGATTTTTGGGAGATTTGATATGTTTAGCGTTGTAAGCTTTCTGATAACTCTTAGAGAAACTATAGAAGCAGCTCTAATTGTAGGAATTCTGTTAATCTATGTAATCAAAATTGAGAAGAAAAAACTGAGAAAGGATATCTGGATTGGAACTGCTGCTGGTATAATAGTTTCAATTGGTGCAGCTTTTGCTTTTAACTATCTACTGGGGGGATTTGCTCAATATGAAGAGATTATAGAAGGCTTTTCAATGATTTTTGCAGCAATTCTTCTTTCTTGGATGATTGTCTGGATGAGAAGAACTGGAAGAGATATGCGGGATAAACTAGAATCTAGAATTGATCAATCTATCAGAAGAGAACAAAGATTAGGAATTATCAGCTTAGCATTCATTTCCGTTTTACGTGAAGGAATTGAAACAGTGATCTTTCTTGCAGGGATAGAAGCTACAGGTGAGACTCCTTTAGTAATACTATGGTCTGGACTATTTGGAATTGTAGTAGCAGTGATTATTGCTGTGATGATATTCCTGAGTGGAAAAAGAATAAATATGAAACTTTTCTTCAATGTAACTAGTATAGTGCTCTTGATTTTTGCAGCAGGTATGCTAGCTCACGGTGTTCATGAATTACAAGAATTAGGATGGTTTGGAGCAGAAAATCATTTCTTCCAGCATGTAGTTTGGGATATAAGCGGAGTGTTAAATGATAAAACATCTGAATTAGGTTTATTTTTACGAGCATTGTTTGGATACCAAGATAAACCAACCTGGCTTGAATTAATTGTCTATGTAGGTTATTATCTGATGCTCTCAACTATTCTAGTATTATTCAATAAACTAGATAAAAGAAAAAAGCTAAAATCAAAAATGATTGTTGAAGAAACACAAATCCCTTCTTCTTAATTTGTCTTACATGGCATTAATAGTTACGCTTGTAAATGCTAACATAACGACTTACATAGACATTATCTATGGATTCAACGTCTAAAGGCCAAGTATAAACTTCTACTTGAGTTCCACAACGACTGCAGACGATTTGATTCTGCTCGGGAAGCCCTTTGTCATCATAAGTAAACTCTATTTTAATAGAATGGTCACAAATATAATCATAATTGCAATAATTGCAGCGATAATAATCGTACTGATTAATAGTTGTAGGTTTTAAGATACCTACTGGACAAGAATAGGCGTTAACGGCTGATTTGCAATCACAGAGCAAGTGATAGGCTATTTTTGTCATCAGAAAGGCTAGAAAGAACTAATATATATATTTAACCTAGATGAAGAAAAGCTGATTATGCTTTAGGCTTTTAAGCATTCTTCGAGAGGTTTTTCATAGGATTTAGGTTGATTAAGCAACAATATTGTTCCAAGGACATTTGTGATTCTGCTCATTTCATAGGGGTTGCTATCTTTGGTGATTTCAGCAATTTCTTCAAAATGCTTTTCAAAGAATTCGGAAATTTCGTTAAAAATATAACCATCGACAGATGTCATTAGTTTTTTTACGCAATCCTTATCTTGATTAGGCATATCTTCCCTAAGGCTTAAAATTTCTGCAACTTTTCCCAAAACTGAATTACAGAATGAACATTCCCAGAGATCATTATACGCAAATGAAGAGTAAAACAACTTTGCTGTTCTAGAATAGAGAGCTTCAGTAGCAGTTTTACCAACCGTTACTCGTTGACCAGCTGGTGCAACTAAACCTGCCTTTTCCAGGAATTTAAGGTAACGATAAAGGGTTTTATCTGATTTTGGGTCATCAGCTAATTTCTTGTACTCTTTCTCTAATTCTCTTACAGTCAATGGTCCTTTTTTTAATGCTGTCAAAATAGGACTGTAAAGAGGATCACTAAGGAGATTAGTTTTCAAAACTGATTTTTTTTCTTCAGTTTTTGCATCTTTGTATTCAATTTTTTCTTCATTCCCAATTATCAAAACAGGTTGTTGTTCAAAAGTAATAATATCTCTAAATTCCATTAATTTCACGTTTTAACTCATTTCTTAATTAATAATTGTTTTAAAGCATTTAAAAGGCTTTACATTTGGCGAGATAAATATATTCAAAAGTAAGATGCATATCTCACACGGTGAGAAAATAAAAATAAATGAAAAGAGAAAGTTGAGTTAGCCTATGCAATCTTTTAGCTCATCATCGTATTTGTCAGCATTTTTCAAAAATGCTATAGTACGAAGAGCTTTGAGTAACATATTATTTTCTTTGAAAGTACCTTCGAGAATAACCTTTGAGACTTCTTCGTAATGTTCATCCAATAATCTGAAGATATCTCCTGATTCAAGTTTTTCAACTTTATTCATGAGTTTTGCTAAGCATTCTACAGAGGGGGGTTTTCCTTCTTTATCAATTCCTATTACTCTAGCTACTCTATCTAAAATGACCTGACTCTCATCGCATTCCCACCAACCTTCTTTAACATCTTCAAGTAAAAATATTCTAGCTGTTCTACAGAAGAGATTCTCTGTTGCTGTTTTTCCTATAACAACTCTTTGACCTGCTTTAGCAATTAAACCTAGATTTTCAAGATCTTTTAAGTATCTGTAAATGGTTTTTTCAGAACGTTGTGTAGCTACAGTTTTTTCTTTTTTATCTTTTGCTGATAACTCCATTTTTGCAACATTAAGTGCAACATATTGGTTATATTTTTCCAAAATTTCTTTAACAGTTAAAGGTTGATCTCTTAATGCCCAAAGCACAGGAGCATAACCTTCATCATAGAAAATATCTCTTAATTTTTTATCCTTAATTACTTCTACACCTTTTTGTTCAAAAGTCACAATATCTTGAAATTCCAGATTCCCCATATAAAACACTCTGGAATATAATTTTGACATAAATTTATAAAGTTATCTGTCTTTCTAAAATTATATTCTCACTGCATGAGAAAAC
>JAGLTB010000109.1 GCA_023270155.1 Candidatus Heimdallarchaeota archaeon
TCAGATATATTTGGAATCATTTGACAAGTATCAAAAAGATACCCTTTTCTATTGTAAGAAGTAACATATCCACCTGTTTTTGATTCTTTTTCAATAAGAAGAACAGTTTCTTTTTTTGTATCATGGTTAATTACCCAAGTAATAGCAGAACTTAAACCAGTAATTCCCCCACCTATCACAATCATTGCTTTCTTCTCAGTTAAATCTACTTGTTGCATCTTTGTCCCCTAATAATGGTTCAAAAGTTATAAGTCATTTAAAAACCATTCCAGATTATTTTAAAGAACATTAAATTCCTTAAAATAGTGCATCTAATCTCTATTCTAATGGTTGCACTCCTGAGAATTAGAAGATTCCACACATTTCTCTTTTTATATTTTTAAAAATCTCTAAAGTAATTATCATAAATTGTAAATGCTTTGTGACAATATTTATAAAACCAACCTTTTCTCGTGATATACATTTCAACTATTGAATCTATAAGGTGTTTAGCATTAGCTATCGATATGTCGGAGTAAATATTGGTTCTGTATCAGTTAATCTTGTTAGTGTTGATGAAGAGGGGAATTATTCTAAAGTTAAGCAACAGCATTTAGGTAATCCCAAGGAAGTTCTGGATAACATTGTTAAAGAAGAATTACTTTCTGAGAACTGTTATTATGACGTTTCTGGTTCTTTTGGAGATTTATCAGAGATTGTAGCTGTTGAAAGAGGAATAAGATCCTTTGATGAAAAGTTTGATGTTGTTCTTTCCTTAGGAGGAGAAGCTATTGTTCTCTATGTACTAAATGACGATGGATACATCATGAATGTTCTATCTCATGATAAATGTGCTGCAGGAAGTGGGGAGTTTTTTATTCAGCAGATAGATAGGTTAGGTGTCGGACTACAAGATGCTATTTCTCTAGCTCTCAAAGGTGAGAAAACAGAATTAGCTTATCGTTGCTCTGTTCACTGTAAGTCAGACATAACTCACAAGTTGAATAGAGGAGAATCATCCATTGAAGACCTTTTAGCCTCTGTTTTAGCAAGTATGGTCAACAAGGTAAAAGGTTTGATTTTCCAATCTCGAGCCGAAGTTAAGCGATTGCTTGTAATTGGTGGTGTCTCACTCAATTCCGCATTCATTAAAATTCTAAAAGAAGAAATTGAAGATGTTGAAGTAGTGATTAAAGACGTTAGTCCTGTTTTCGAAGCTTATGGAACAGCGTTACTTGTTAAAGATAATCCTAAGCTTCAAGAGATTAAATTACTTACAAGTAAGAGTTTTTCCATACTTCCCTCATTAGGATTATTCAGCGAACAAGTTACTATAATTGAACCAGAAGCTTACAAGAAGGATTTAGACAGAAATAAAGAATATATCTTGGGAGTTGATGTAGGGTCAACAACTACTAAAGCTATTCTGATGGATCCATCTGATAAGTCTGTATTAGCTTCTCATTATGGTAGGACAAGTGGTAACCCAGTAGAAGCTACAAGAGAATGTATAAATGAAATAATTTCCCAAGTAGGGAAACTAAAAGTGAATCTTGTAGGAGTTACAGGATCTGGAAGAGCAATAGTTGGAGCTTATCTAGGAACTCCTGCAGTTTATAATGAAATTTCTGCTCATTCAGAAGGAGCAGTTTACTACGATAAAGATGTAGATACGATTTTCGAAATAGGTGGACAAGATTCAAAGTATATGTATCTACAGAATGGGGTGCCTGTTGATTACGCTATGAATGCAACATGTTCAGCTGGAACAGGTTCTTTCCTTGAAGAAAGCTCAAAAGGTGATTTAGGGGTAAGTGTATTTGATATCTCAAACACAGCTATGGGAGCAGAAGAACCTGTAAGGTTTAAAGCTGATTGTGCAGCTTTCATCAATACTGACATTCGAACAGCTCTTCAAGAAGGATACGTTCGTGATGATATTATTGGGGGGTTAGTTTATTCTATAGCAGAAAACTACATGAACAAAGTTAAAGGCTCACGACCTGTTGGTGGAAAAGTCTTTTTCCAGGGTGGGGTAGCAAAGAACAACTCTGTTGGATACGCATTTGCTCAAATTACTGGAAAACAAATTATTATTCCTCCTAGTCCGGAGCTAATAGGAGCTTTCGGAATAGCTCTTATCGCTAAAACTAAATTTGAACAGCATGAAATAAATGCTATAAATAAAGATACAACCTTAGATAGATTGGTTGAAGAAGAACTGAAGCATTTAGGAAGTTTCACTTGTAAAGCGTGTGAAAATTTCTGTAGAATAGAAAGATATGAAGTTGGAGGTCGTAAATTCCCCTTCGGTGGAAGTTGTACTAGATATGAACACCAATGGAAGAGATCAGAAAAAATAGAAGAAAAAGAGAATTTAGTTGAAATTAGAAACGATCTGATGTTCGCGAATGAAAAGAAAGAACTGAAAAAATCAGAAGTGAAAGGAAAGATAGGTATTCCTAGAGCTTTACTTACACACAGTCTATACCCACTTTTCTCCACATTTTTCTATGAACTAGGTTATGAGGTAATCCTTTCTGATATTGATGAGGATAAGGAACTAATGACCAATGCTGCGTTTTGTTATCCAGTACAGATAATGCACGGAGCAGTTTTGGATTTAATCAAGAAAGACATCGAACTAGTTTTTCTACCACATGTTGTCACTCTGACTAAGGGAGAAAAATGGCGAGATTCTACTTTTTGTCCAATTTCTCAAGCTAGTCCTTATTTCGCTGCAACCGCATTTAAAGAACCAACATTCTTAAGTCCGATTCTTGATTATGTCGATGGTTATGAAGTTGATAAAGGATTAATTGAGATGGCAGTAAAAGATCTTCAACAATCCAAGAAATTAGCAAAAACTGCTTATGAGAAAGCTGTATCAGTTCAAATGGAAGTTGAAAAAGAATTTCTACGATTAGGGAAAGAAGCAATTGAAAAATTAAAAGGAACAGATGACATAGGTATTCTATTGGTTGGTAGAAGTTATAATGCATTTCCACCTGAAACATCTCTTCTAATTCCAAAGAAATTAGCTAGTATGGGTATTTCAGTTATTCCTTTTGATTTCTTAGAAAAAACTGGAGATGCAGATATTCCTTGGTATTTTGCTAATTATGTTAAAGCTGCAATTGACCTGTCATTAGAGAATGAAAATTTGTTTTTACTTTACATCAATAGTTTTAGCTGTACTATAGATGCTTTTGTTCAAAACTATGTTCGTACAGATTTAAAAAATAAGCCTTATCTGATTTTAGAACTCGATGCACATACAGCTGATGCAGGTGTTCAAACAAGACTCGAAGCATATTTAGAGATAATTAATAATTTCAAATTAAGTGAGAGCAAAAAAGAAGAAAAATCATTTCAAGCTGCAAAAATAAAGAAAAGAGGAGGTAAGGTAGTTGTCTTTACTTCTGAAGGTAAGAAACTAGATGTTAAGGATCCTAGAGTAAAATTAAACTTCTTTAGTTTTTCAAAATTTCATACAGATGTCATTTTAAAAGCTCTCAATGTTTTTGGATATAATGTAGGTGAATCTTCTGATATTATTCTTGATTATCCTGTCAGAGGTTTGCGATATAGTTCTGGAAAAGAATGTATACCTCTACCTATTGTTCTAGGCCATAT
This sequence comes from Candidatus Heimdallarchaeota archaeon, assembly GCA_023270155.1. Classification (GTDB taxonomy): domain Archaea; phylum Asgardarchaeota; class Heimdallarchaeia; order Heimdallarchaeales; family Heimdallarchaeaceae; genus UBA460. The sequence continues at coordinate 3,616 of JAGLTB010000109.1, forward strand.
CATGGATATCTATGAGAAAAGAGAACCAGGAGAAGTGACTGGTTATTTGGCTTTAAGAGGTGGTTCTCCCTGTGCTGTTTATAGTTATTATCATTATGCAGAGAAATTCATAGAAACCAACGAACTAAAAGATGTCTTTCTTTACAGATTTGATTATCTTACAAGCTACTTAGGTATGAAATTTCTTGATGTTATTCGCTATGGGCCAGCAATTACTCTTATTGGAGATCTAATCACTGAGGTTGAAAGTGCTCTTCACGTCGTTGGAAAGGAAGGAAGTCTAGAACTTCTTCAAAAATATTGGAGAGAATTTCTCAATAACTTAGATAAAGGAAGGACTTTCAGAAGAGTTGAAAATAAACTGATAAAACAGATTTCAACTATCCCAATAACAGGATCACCAAAAGACTATCCTAAAGTGCTTGTCAGTGGAGATTTCTTCGTCCGTTTCAGTCCGTTCTTCTTGCAAGAACTAAGAGAAATTTATAGTAAACACAAAGTTCTGGTTAAATCTGCTGATTATTATGAACTTGCTCTCTATGGTATTCATTACCAGAGTTATCTTCTCACACATCAATGGAAAAAATCTCCAGATCAACTTTCAACCCTCCTAAGATGCTTAGCAACTCCATGGGACAAAAATTCAAGAGTAATTCTCTTAAGTCGAATCGGCTTAAAATTCATGCACAGAGCAGAGAAGAGAGCAAGAAAACGATTCGAGAAAACAGGTCTTCTTTATGCTGGACGTAATGATCTAAAAGAAATTTTCAAACAATCTGAACCATGGATTAGTCCTTTAATTTTTGGAGAAGCTATTCCTACAATAGGAAAAGGGTTTGAAGCTTTAAATGATAACACCTTTGATTCTCTTATTCTTACTGGACCAATGAACTGTCTCCCTTACAAGATTTCACAAGCAATACTGAAACCGATTTACTTGGAAAACAATATGCCATTCCTAGTATTTGATGTGGACATTTCAGCTATTACTCCCAATATGCGAAGACTCATTCATGCAAATATTGAACAGATAAAGAGAAAAAGATTATAACCTCTTCACTTTTTTATTTTTTTTCAGATAACATTTTTATAACATAAAAATCTGAACAAAACATCATGGCTGAAAGAATAATTTCCTTTGATATAATGAGAGGGTGGGCTATATTAGGTAATTTAGTAGTTCACACATTTATGCTAGTTAGTCAAGTGCAAAGAGTAGCAGAAACAAATCCTGGAGAATTAACTCTAGCTGGTTATATTCTAATGGGATTGATTGTTGTTTTTGGTCATTGGAGAGGATTATTCTTACTTATGAGTGCAGCCATTCATATGTTTATCATGTTTGCTAAGCTGAGAAGAGGTATTCCAAGAAGAGTTATTCTTGCCCAAGAGTTTACAAAAGGACTTTTCTTATGGTTGTGGGCTATGTTCTTCTATGTTTTCCTTGCTCAATGGGGACCATCTTTAGAGTGGGTAACAACAGGCTCAGCAAGTTTACAATGGCAAGATATTTATCATGCAGATCAGTTTGCCAATATTGCATGGGCTATAATGATTTCTTCAGTATTATTCTTCTTTTTAACTTCTAATGAGAAAACTAAGAAACCTATAGTTATGGCAATTGTATTTGCAGTTGTTGGTTGTTTGTTTATCTTCCCAGCTCCAGCAATTCATGAAGCTTCCATGGCATTCTGGGGAGTAAATCTCCACACAGGGGAACATCTGGATAAAATAGGGGATAAAGGGTGGTGGGATTACATTCTGCGGATGATTGGGAATCAATTCAATGCTCGGGAATCACCGCTATTACCGCATTTTGCTTATAGCGCTGTGGGATCGATACTTGGTATCTTTATTGCACAGGAAAAACCACCTGACAAGAAAAAGTTCTTATCTTGGGGATATGGAATTGCTGGTTTCACAATGGCTTTTGGAGCTTTCTGGTTATTTGTTGTAGAAAAGATTCCTGAAGATCCTTTCATGTTAGTAGATTTTCATGTCCATCCAACTTGGTTTGTATTTGTTACGATTGGTATGCTATTGATAGTTGTTCTTAGTTTAATGGCTAGCATGGAATTTAGTAGAAAGGTTAATTGGGAACGAAGATTAAGAATTTCTAGATTTAGTCGAAGAGCAGGTTTTCTCTGTTTATCCGTTTATTCATTTGCTTCTATTCAAGCAGTTCTTAGAGTTTTCTTATCGTGGATAACTCAACTATTTGGATGGACAGATCCAGGTTTTCGAACTACAGGAGGATTGAACATTGGTTGGACATTCTTCTTAATTGCTCTCGAAATGGGATTATGGTTTTTCATTCTCTGGATTTGGGAAAAGGGAAGGTATCTCTTCTCAGCTGAATGGTTATTTGCTCTGATTCTGAAAAGACCTTATCAGAGAAAACAAAAGGATAAACCTAAAATCTTGGGAGATTTCTTGGATGTGAAAGGACGATTGATTGAAGTAACTCCTGTTCACTGGGTAGAGCCTATGACAATTGCAGATCAAGAACAATTTCAAAAAGAAATGGGAGCACCAAGTATTCAGAAAAAACAAATAGGTTAATTACTGCTAATATTCTAAAACGTATCCTGTGTAGGTTTTTTCCAGTTGAAAACCAACTGCTTCTGCAGTTTTTATACTACCTAAATTGCTTAAACGTGATTGCCAATCAACTCTCTGAATATTGAGTTTCAAACCATGTGAAACAGTATAAGAGACTAGGTTTTTAGCTAACCCTTTCTGTCTATGTTCCTCAGAGGTGATTATACCTATCTCACATCTCTTTCCATCTTTGGAAATATAATTACAAAAACAGACGCTAGCAATTTCTTTCTTTTCATGGATTATACAAAAACCAAAACCTCTGGATAAATAATCTTCTGTACTTAAGTAGCAACCTCTTACCCACCTTTCGACTATGTAGAAATTCTTCAGATC
>JAGLTB010000110.1 GCA_023270155.1 Candidatus Heimdallarchaeota archaeon
ATGTGAAGTATACAGTGATAATAATGTCAAAAAAGAATAATGATGCTTATGGACAAATGATTTACGATCACTATAATAACAAAGAAGCAGTAGAAATTATTGAAAGAGATGATGGGTACATCGAGAGTTATCCTGCTCCTAAAAACTATTTTTCTGAATATGAAAAGTGGAGTGACATAGAAAAAGAAGCGATGTATTATGTTCAAGGCAAGGTTCTAGATATTGGATGTGGTGCAGGAAGGCATAGCCTATATTTGCAATCGAGAGATTTCGATGTTTTAGCAATTGATAGTTCCCCTTTGGCTATAGAGGTTAGTAAATTAAGAGGAGTTAAGAAAGCAGAAATTAAATCACTTCATGAAATTGATTCTGAGTATGGATTATTTAACACTATTTTGATGTTAGGGAACAATTTTGCTCTAATGGGGAATCCAAACAATGCTAGTAGGCTTCTCAGAATATTTCACAAAATCACATCAAAAAATGGTCTTATTATAGCAGAGTGTACTGATCCGTATTCAATTGATAACAAGGATCACACAGAATACCATGAAAAAAATAGGATGAGAGGAAGAATGGGAGGACAATTATCGATAAGAGTAAGACACAGAAAATTCATTTCAGATTGGTTTGATTTTCTACTCGTTTCAAAGGAAGAAATGCAGGAGATAATGAAAGATACAGGATGGAAAATTGAGCAATTTATTGATGGGAAAAGCTTCGGAAGATATATCGCTATAATGAAGAAAAAGTAGATATAACTAATCCATTTCTATGATTTTAATCTCAAAAGGATCAAAATTTACTTCTAATATGTTAGTTTTAACAGCACATCTTTTAACTTCTGTTCCATCTATCTTTCTTTGAACACAATCTTTTATTTTTCCTTCTAATTTTGCATTTAGTTTTTGGCTATTTTCATCTAAATTGAATAAGGTTAGCCAGATTTTGTTCTCTTTAATTCGTAGAGAAGAAATCTTAATCCAAGGATTATCTATGTCTATTATTGATTTTATTAAATCTACTTTAGCTTGATTATCAAGGAAACTAAGACTTCTCGATACCAAGCAAGAAATTTCTGCTTGATCAAAGCTATAGTGAATTGGAATTGTTTTTTTGTGCACAAGGATGCTATATTCAAAGGAATAATCAGCGTTGATCTCTTGAGCACCAGGTGTTTCTAAGAATGGTCCTGCATGCATAGGACGTTCTGGAAAATCTGCTCTTGATAGATAACCTACCGATCGAATAAGTGTCAGAGCTAATCTGGAGTTATTAGCTAATTCTACTTCAGGTAAACCTTTATTCATTAAAGTGATTGCACTATCTTGAACTGGATCCTCCACTCTAATGAAATTTTTCTGAGCTTGAATTCCAGATGGAGTTTCCTCATATGAATTATCACCAATTGGATCACTCTTTCTTCTTGTGAAACCAAAGTGTGTAGAAGTAATTGTTTCATCCGCTAAGAATGGTAGATCAAAACAAATTCGAAGACGATGATCTTTAGTTCTGTTTGTGAGTTTGGTTTTAATATCAATTCGTGGGATATCTCTATAGAATCTAAAAATTGAAGTGACTGGAATAGATACTTTTCCTGTTCTTTTATCTCTCTTTTCGTTTATCTGTTCAAATAAATGCAAGTTCATAGTCTGTTCGATTTCACAAATTACTGGTCCTTGTATTGTGAGTCTTCTTTTAATCTGAGATGCTTTAGCTGATTCTGGTCCCACTCTACCAAAAGTATATTCATCTCCTCTATCTCCCCAATCCTCAAATTTGTGCATTTCCTTGAATTCTAAGACGTTTTTTTTATCAACTAAATCAAATGACCCGTCTTTGTTGAAAGAAAGCGTGTAAAATTCGTTTTCGACAGTGTTTTTAGAGTATTCAAACATTTGAGAAGCATTGTCTAGGATTGGTTCTTTTTTTAGAGTAAATTCAGAAATCGCAAAAGAGTTTAATGGAGCAAGAGCAGCATATTTTTGCATAGTTCCCTTTGTCGCTTTAACATGGAATTTTTTGTATTTCTTACTATCAATGAGTTCTCGTCCCTGTTTTTTCAAATCATCTACACTAAAGTCTCCTATAGGATCGGAATCACAGATGATACTAATTTCGCAAACAGATGGATCTGAGCTCTCTGTTATGAAAACTTCATTAATGAAATTGTTACCTGGTAATTTTCTTCCTGGAAGCATTTTAAACCCAGCTTTTAACATAATTGGATTGAATGTTTCCTCAAAAATAATCTCTTCAGATGAACTGATTGGTTGAATTTGATACGATAAATTATTTTCTGATTTAACAGAGTGAATTTTAGTTTGAATAGGAACAGAAAATTCAAAATATACTGGAGTATCGGAGCAGTTAGTTGGATTGTAAACTAACAAGTGAGAATTATCGCTCTTTTCCTTCTTTTTCTTATGTTCAGCTAATGCACCTTTGGTAACTATTTCTGCAATACTCTCAGCCCAATAAAATCTGGCTTTCATCTCCTCATGGGTTTGATCTACAGAACATCCACAAATTGAATCATGTGGGTGATTTTTCAATAACCATTTCCAAGCGGTATTAAGATAAGATACTGGATATTCTACACCAAAAGATAATCTTGAATATACGCTGAGAGGTTCAGCATAATAAACCAATAAATCCTCAATTTTCTGGTTCCATTGTTTAATCCACATTCTCGCAGAATAAGTATCCTGTAACAAATGAGCTCTAGAAGAAGAACGAAACTCACCTGAATACTCTGGAGGATTATAATTACTATTTTTCATTTGTGAATTTAGTTCGCTCGAAAAATCTTCCAGAAGACATAAACTGATTTTAGTTTCTTGATCTTCTAATTCCTTAAGTAGATGAGATAATTTAGGGGAAGCAGTTTGATGATCTGTTCCATTCATAAGTAGATATACTGGAAATGGAGAGAAAGACTCTAGACTATTAACACATTCTTTCACTTGTTCTTTTAAAGCATCAATTTCATCAATTAAATGTGCAGCATTTCCATACCCAAGAGGCATGTATATTCCACTAATAGATTTCTTAGCACTTGGATGACTTTTCCATGTAAATGGAACTGTTGTAATCTCATGCCCAACTCCTCTCCAGATAACAGCTGTAGAAATACTTGTGAGATCTCCAAGTATTTGTGGAATTGCCCTAGAGTGACCAAATTGATCTGGGAGATAACCAATATTCATCAAAGGAATTTCAAACTCTTTAGCTAGATCAAGACTTATTTCAAGATTCCTTACTAAGCTTTCTTGTCCAACTAACCATTCATCAGGAAGCAAATACCATGGACCAACTGCCAAGTTTCCTTTCTGAATAAACTTAACTAATTCCTTCCTTCTTTCAGGTCGGATTTCTAGATAGTCTTCTAAAATGATAGTTTGACCATCCAGCATAAAATAATATTCTTGTTTTGATAATATATCTAAAAGGTCATCAACTAACTCAACAAGCTGGAAACGAAAATGTTGGAATGGTAAGTACCATTCTCTATCCCAGTGAGTATGTGGAACCACAAAGATTTTCTTGACTTCTTCTTGAGATATTCTTTTAGTCAAACAAAGGTCACCTACAAATAGCAAAAATCTTCTATTGATTAACTTTTTGTAATCAATTTAAAAAATAAGAGGAAAGCGTTATACTTCAATCAATTCTCTTGAAGCTGCAATAAGCTTCTTAGCAGAAGCTTCACCAATACCTTTTATCTTAACTAGATTTTGTAATTTGGCGTAAGCTAGGTCGGTAGCTGTTTTAATTCCTACATCTTTTAGAAGTGCAGCTTTTTGTCCTACTCCTTTGACTTTTTCTACAGATATAGATGGAATTTCTTTCTTTGGTTTTTCTTTTGAAGGTACTTTCTTAATCTCAGAGTGTTGTATGATTCCTTTTAGATTAGTAAGACTATCAGTTCTGATTTCTCTCCCTTTTTTCGATAGTTTCTGAATTGTCTTTATAATTTCTTCACTTCTCACAATCATCTGAGTAAATTCCTTTAATTCCTTCTTAGAAGCATCAAAAAGAACACCTAAACCACTAATTGATTCTAAGAATGAAATGGTTGAATCTACTACAAGCAATGGATCTTCTAAATCCATGCTTTTCCTAAAAGCAAATTTAGAGAGCATCAGACTTTTTTCAAAATGTCCTGAACGATTCATTATCTGACTGGTTAGTAGCATACAAGCAAGTTTTTCTGTTTCGTCTAATTCTACTCCTTTTTCAAGCAGATTTATTTCATGAAGTGCTTGCTCATGCTCTCCCTTTTCCATTAAATCTTCTGCTTGTCGTAAACCTTCTAGATATATTCCAAACATTGGAAAACCTCACAGATATCCTCTTATGAAAGATTTCAATGTTCTCTATCTTAATAGTAAATAATAAAGTTTGTTAAACCGTTAACTGAGAAACGATGAATTAACTAGTTTTCATAATTTATATCCATTTGAGTAAAATTTGTATTAGTCTATTGAAGGTAAAAGGAAGCTAATTGGTGTAACTAGTAAAATCATTGTCATATTGATTAATTCGATCTATTTCCATTTCTTCAACCCCTTTGTACCAAATCGCTTGTAAGAACTCTTATAAAGTTTGTTCGCTGAATCGGGGAAATGGATTATTCTACCATTCAATCTTGATAACCTTTCTGGGAGAAGTGTCTTGATTTTTTACTCATTTTTTTCTTCTTTTGAATTAGTCAATTTCTCGCAAACTTTACCTCCATATAGAAACGTCTTAGTATTACAGTGAGCTATTTGCTTGAATTTATCCTCTCCAAGATATCCACGGATGCGTAAACCAAAATTACGTTCAGAAAAACTAATTTGATTCATGTAGTAATCAGAGCCGAAAAGGATTTTTTTAGGAGTTTTTGAAGCAAGTTCTAGCAGAATTAATTTCAATAGTGGATCAAATTGTGAATCTCCCCATGTACCAGAAATATCGACGTAAAAAACATCACTTTCTTCGAGTAAGTTTCGAATATAATAAAACCAATTCTCTTTTATACTTTCTAGGGATTTAGGGTAAAGGTACTTCTTAACTTCTGTAGCTCCGCCAAAATGTGCAAAACAAATTTTGAGCTTACTTAAATCTTCGTTTTTTATCTCGCGGTCTTCAATTAGGTCTTCAATTACTTTCTTGTAGTTATAGGGATGTGTGAAATAAGAACAAAGCTTTTTCCTTGATATACATCTCAATTTGTCATTTACGTTCCATACTTTTAACCTGATTAATTCACTCTTATTATCACGAATCCTTTTCTTTAGTTTTCGTCTACATTCTCGACTATTAATAACACCGGGCGAACAATGGGTTATAATAGGGATTTCGTGTTCTATAGCATAGCTATAAACCTTATGCAGATCTTTATCCCAAGGAAAATACCCCAAAGGAGGATAAATTTTTATCCCACGAAATCCTCGTTTCCTCCAATATTCGATAAAATCTATCATTTCACGCTTTTTTTTATCATCTTTACTTATTTTCCAATCTGTTCTTCTAGGGTCTATACAAATGAAAGGTAAAATTCTTTTTTCACTATATTTTTTTTCTATTTCTTTTTTCTCTTCCTTTAAGGTTTCTTCAAATTGCACCAATTCTTTTTTGTTTAAAGCTGTTTTAAGTATGTTTTCTGCATTCTTTTCAGCTTTTTTAAATTTTTCAATTTTTCTTGCTTTAGTTGTGTCATTAGTTATGGCTTTAGTTAATATTTTTCCAAGTTTTTTTATTTTTCTTACTTTGGTTGAGGTTTCAATTATTTTTGGTATTGCCTCGATTAAGGTGTTTTTAAGTATTTTTTTTCTTGCTTTCTTAAAAGACTCAATACGTAAAATTTCTTCTACTGTTGCTAGTTCTTCTAATTGTTCATAGTATTTCTGTTTTGGTTTTCCCGCTCCCATGTGTACCATGTCCATAGTCAATACAACAAATTTAGTATCATCCGGATAAAACTGGAAAACATGGTCAAGAATCTGCCATGATTTCAGGCTACCAATTTCTGTATATCTTCCAATTCGTTCCCATAGGTCATTATTTGTCAAAGTTCTGATCCTATATAAAGCATGAATAATCCACTTGATTTTTTTGTGTTTATAGAAGAAACGTGAGATTCCTCCAAATAAACATCTAGGTACCGCTTCATTTTGAAACGCATGAATATGTGTATTATACATCGTGAACGTTTTTTTTTCAACATTTGTCACTTCAGTTCACCAAAGTAAAGCTTATTTTTGTCATTAATAAATGTTTCATCTTCTAGGGTTTCAAAAAATTAAGGGTAAAATGAACTGTTTGTATAAACGATTATATATTTATTCTTTAAATGATTTGAAAAAATAGCAGAAGATGAACTCTTTAAAACACGCGTGTTGCTTCAAACGCTATTATCGTTTTCTCTTTGTTCAGCTATTTCGTTGCTTCTTTTTCCACTAATATTTCTATCACATCTACTAAATCTTCTGCAGGTAGAGATGACCAAGGTTGATCAAATTGTGTCAGATCATAAAGTGAATGTACTTCTACTACTCTTCCTGTTTCAATCATCCAATCTAACATTGATTCATCTTGCTGCATTTTAAAGAAATTGAAAAAAAAATAGGTTGGTTTCAGAATCCTTTTCGATTCCTACTCAAATCCTCTTCTTTCACTTTAGTAATAAAACATAGTCGAATCTTTTCTTCGACAAAAAGATTCGCTTATAAAACTATCTGTTGACCACAATGGTTGTTTCAGTATCAATATTAGGAAATTCCTCCTTTAGTACTTCATTAGCAATGTGTGAAGGAGTGTCATCTGGAACATTAAATTCAGAACTAGTTTCACCTATAAACTTTGGTGCAAGCCAAATTGAGAAACCAAGAACAATTAGCTATAAAACTATTATCACTATTTTATATTTCTTAATAAATTGAACGTATTTTTCTATTAATCTCATGTGAACCCCAGCTAAAGGCCAGATAATGAAAAAAAGCCTTAATTTGGCTTTTAAGCGTTCGTATCGCTGTAAGATTCATTAAATAAACGTTTAATTAAATAAACTGTTTTGGGGAAATGTTTAAAAATCAACTCCCTCGGGATGGGAGAATTATTGGATTTTTCTAAAGATTCATAGAAAATTGGAAGTATGAGTTTACTTTTCCAATAAGAAAACTAAATTTTCTTGAACAAAATCAACTTTTCAGATGATCTGTCTCTTGTAAAATTTAAGGCTTCCAAATTTTCCAATTTATTAGCTTCATGTAAAGGAAGTCTCATATTTAGTTCTATAATTTCACTGCTTTTAATCAAGTATCTTTTGATAGAAAATCCGAGATCTTGAATAAAATCTAGGTTCCATGTTTCCAGTTTGGAAAAAACAGATACTCGCTTCACTTTGTTATTGTCTCTTTCAAATAAATATCCAAGAACAGAACCATTTTGAATAATTTGAAAGAGTCTATTCGCACCTTTATCCAGATTTTTCTTGATTTGAGGATGATAACCTATAGTCCTATTTCTTTTCATATACTCCACTCCTAAGCTGCCTGATATTTCAGTAATTCCTTGGAGTAAAATACTCTCAAAGGATTTTCTTATACTTTTATTATAGACAGTAATTCTTTCAAATGTAAGATCGTAAGATTGCTTTGGTTTGATATCATCCACAGCTATTCTGATAAACGTGTGCCCTTCTCCTAGTGCTTGATAGTTGTACTTCTTATACAATTCAATTGCTGGATCATTATTCCATAAAACTGCTAAAGCTATGAATTTCTTCTTGAGTTTCTTTGCTCTTTCTTCTGTGAAATTCATCATGTATTTCCCCAAACCTCTTTTTCTGAATTTAGGTTCTACTGCAATAGCATAGATGAATACTTCTGAAGCTCTATTTGTTCTAATTGAAAGCACTCCTGCTTTTTTTCCTTCCAAATAACAAAGATAATTTTCTGCATTTTTCCTTATCATTCTGAATAGAAAAAATCGCTCAATACGAGAAGCATTTCTAAGTTCTGGATCATCTCTAAAAGCGATTTTGAAAGATCTCTTAAAGTTTGCCCAATGATATCTACCTACACGTCTAAGTTCTATCTTCTTTGAAATCTCATTCATTAGTACTACATCTTTGTTTCTTTCTAACATTGTTTAAAAGAGTTTACTTATAAAAACTCTAAAAGAGCAATCGACCATATTTGAAGTCTAATAATCTCGCGCTTTAAACATTTCAAATTACTTATAAGGGAATAAAGTTTCCTAAGCAAAGGAAAGTGAAAATAGATTTTAGAGTGAAAAGACAATGACTGAAAATGTAAACTATGTTAACAAATATTCTAATTATGTTATTATCGGGGGGATTCTTTTTATCGTTAGTGCGATTGTGAATATAATCGATAAAATGCTTCAAGGTTGGTCTACTTCTCATCTTTCTTTAGGGTATATCATTTTTCTTTTCACAATTTTAGGATTATTTCCAATTGGTTGGGGAATCAAAGAACTGACAGATATTTACTTTGTAGATCATGTAACTAAATCAGGAAAACAGACATTCAACTGGATGATAATTTATGCAGGAGCAGTTGTTCTTGATATAATACTTCTAGGTTGGGCATTAACAGCAGGTTTTGTTGGGATGGCAATAATTTTTGGGAGGGTAATGGGTTTCTTGTTATTAAACAAAACTTTTGTGAAAATCAGAGATTTATTTAACATCAAAATAGGTAGTGTTTTTTACTTAATATTTGCATATTATGCTGTTATAACAACAGTCTTTGGAGGAGTTGCAAATTCAGTAGATGATATTGTATTCCAAAAAATCTTGTTTATTTTCAATGGTCCTTTAGATTCTCTAATTATGATAGTTGTTGGAGTAAAATTAATGATTGACGTATTTAGAATCAGAAAACTTATTCTTGAAAAAGACATAAAACCATATTCTACTAAATCTTCATTATTTGTGAAGGATAGAAGAAAAACACCAGATGTCCCAACTACAGCAGCACATGTTCAATCCTCAACTCAAATTACTAGATTGCAAGAAGAAGCCCAAAAACGAAAAGATTTGGTTAAAAAACAAGATAAGAAAATACAAGTTAAAAAAACTACTGAGGAAATTATGGAGAATTATGTGCAGTGTCCAAAGTGCAATGCTAATACAGATAAGAATATTAAATATTGTACAAATTGTGGAGAAGTATTTCCAAAAGATTTTCTGAAACAGAAAAAATCGAAAGCTACTGTCCAAGAACAAGAAACAAAAACAGAATCTCGCACTCCATCAGAAATCAAAATAATTCTGTCTCCTAAGAAAGAAAAGATATTGCAGCAAGTTGCTATAGTGATCTTTCTAGCAGCTTTTCTAGTGTATGCATTTGTAACAGCTAATTTCATATTGATTGTTTATTCGTGGATTATTCTAGCTATTTTTGCTACTTATATTATTGTGAATTACATAGCTCTTTTCTTTGCTGGTCGTGGATTTGCCATCACAACTGCATTGACTGATTTAGCTTTCATGTTTGTTGTTCTACCAATCTTTATCGCGATATTTGCATACTTCATTTTCATAGGTATAGAACGTGTTATTCCTATGAGTTTACCTGTTTTCAGAGGTAGCTATATTTCTTCCGTGATAGTTTTAGTTATAATAGCTGTTTCACTAATTGTTAGATATAAATTGCAAAGCACAAATATGAACTTGAAAGAATATCTTCAATTCCGTTTCGATTTCAAAGAAAGAGCTAAAGAACTTGAAAAAGATAAAGAAAGGGCAGAAAAAAAACGATCAAATTTTGATAACCTAGATAAAATAGAAGCTCATATGGCAAAACAGAGAGCAGAAAAAGCTATGCAGTATGAGGAGTTTGACTATAAACAAAGACTAAAGGATTTAGGGAGTCCGTTAGAAGAGAGCGAAGAAACTCAGGACAATGCTACAAGTGAATAACAATCCTTTATATTTTAATCCATAAGTGCGGAAACCATAGGAAGAAATATATTCTTTTAATGCTTCGGTAACGTAGAATCACAATAAGTGTTATCCTTGAGTTTCAAATCAGATATCAGACAAAAAGTGGAATATCAATGCAATACATGTGGGAAGCTCCGACTATTATTTATCGCCCCTGCATTACAATCTGATAAAGTGGAACAAACAGGATATATTGAATATTGTGATGTTCATATATGCAAAAATAAGGAACTTAATGCAATAAAATTGTTTGTAGATCATAATTATGATGTAAGGTCTCAAGTGGCAGTGGAAACAAAGACAAGTTCAGAAGAGCCAGCTTTTACTGAGATAGCAGGATTAAATATACCTTCACCTAAGAAAGCAGAATTAAGAATCCAAAAAATCATTCCAACTAGAGATTTTGGTGCTTATAGTTTAAAACGATTAGTGATTAAAGATAAACTAAGACAATGCTCTTTCGTG
>JAGLTB010000111.1 GCA_023270155.1 Candidatus Heimdallarchaeota archaeon
GAAATTGATGTTTATATCTCTGAAGAACTTAATACAGAAACAGTGTATAAATGGTTACTTAGCTTGTCGAATATTCTTGAGTCACTTGTTTATTTGGACGAAAGTTTACTGAGTTATCTTGGAACTTATTTGGATCATATGATTATTAGCCCACCAAAGGAGAAAGAACTTCTTGAATTATCTTTATTGCTAAATTCAACTATAGCTATCCCTCATTCAACAGAAGAACACATAAAAATCTTCGAAGAACATGTGAATGAACTTTTTCCTAATTTAAATGTTGTAAGTTATAGGATGTACAAAGCAATAATGGAAGCTTGTTTTAAGAATGAAAATAAAAGATTTATCGATATCTATGAAGAAGTTAAGAAGAAAATAGTTCAAATCCAAGCTTTCCCCTATTTTATATCTATCATAGGATCGTTAGTTTCTTTTGGTTTTATAAATCTGGAAAAACTAGAATTTTTTACTATATCGGATTTTTGAATTGTAAGGACTGAATACTTGATGGAATTTAAGGAAGAGTTTAATCATTTAGCTGCTTTTAGAACTATGAGAGCTTTATGTGAAAGATATAGCTCAAGGGTATCTGGTTCCGCACAAGAATTAGAAGCTATGAGATACATTATTCAGCAGTTTAGAAAGAAGGTGGGGTACTATCCAGTGGTTGATCAGTATCCAGTTAAATTCTATAAAGGACAATATGCAAGTATTCAGATTCTTCCAGGTGGAGAGATAATTGAAGGAAAACCAATGTGGATGACACTTAACTCTCCAAGCAATGGTGTAGTGGCAGAAATCAAACAACTACTGCTAGAAGGGGAAGGTACAAATTATATTGAAAATATTACTGGTAAAATTGTAGTTATCAGAACATCAGAAGATTATCTTTCTCCAGATATATTCATACAAATAAAAAATATCTACAAACAAAATCCAAGTGGTGTTGTGATACTTAGCAATTACCATCCAGAAGTTATTAGATCTGATGTTTTCTTTAGGAATTACTCTATTTTCTCTGAAATACCAACAACGATTATTTCAGAAGCTCAGTTCCCATTAGAGGATTTAGAAGGAAAGAAAGGAAAACTGGTAATTTTTGGAGAAATAGATGTAGGAAATATGTTCAATGTATCTGTCATAATACCAGGTTCGAAAAAAGAGTATATACTAATTTATGCTCATCATGATACAGTTGAGAACACACAAGGAGCTAGAAACAATGCAGCAGGTGTTGCAATTCTTTTAGAATTAGCAAAAATCCTTTCGAGATACAATTTAAACTATTCATATAGATTCATATCTCTAGGAGGTAAAGAGATAGGTTTAGAGGGAATGAAGAAGCTTTTGGAAGATTACGATCCATCGAAAGTTATTCTAGGTATTAACATCGATGGGGTAGATTCAACTCCAGGAAAAATCTTGTCAATTGTAACAGGAGATGAACAACTCTTTGAATTAATAGAATCTACAGAACATAGTATCCCAATCCCAACTGAAACCATAAGAAATTCTCCCATTGATGGAGATAATATGGTTTTAGCTGACAAGAATATCCCTTCTTTAAGGGTAATGTTCAAGGGAGAGCAAGAAAGAAACATCAACCATACAGAACTCGATACCATTGATGATTATGATCCGGAATCACTAAAGAAAATGGGCGAATACCTTATGAAAATAATAAGCGTTTTAGAGCAAATGGAGAAGAGAGTTTTCTCGAAAAAAGTACCTGAAGATTTTAAAAAATCTGCAGAGAAATATTTCAACAATTTACTTCTATATCAAGAGTAATTGCTTTTTTTAGAATTTAATTAGATGATTTTTGTCGAAAAATTCTTAAGAGAAGGTTTTTTTCGTGTTTTTATTTAAAAAGGAGCTAATAAAGCTTAAAAATGTGAAATAAAATACCAGATTGGCTAGTGTTTCTCATGACAGAACAAGAAAAAGAGAGCATGTGGAAAGTATTTCAAGAAATGCATAGAAAGGAAAGAGAAGAAGCGGAAAAAATATACGAAAAAATCAATAGTTTAATGAATGAATATAACGGTGTGATACCAAAAACAACCGTACTTAAAAGATTAGGTTTCAAATCAATCGATGAAATGATAGATTGGGAACTAACATGGTTACCTCGAAGAGAACTTAACATTAAAATGGAGTACAAAGAAGAGAAAATAAAAATCAAGAAAAATGCTTTTGATGAAGATGACTTAAGTGTATATGATTTCTTCTAACACCAGTTAGTTATTATTTGAGAATTTCCTCTAAGCCTTCTTGAAATAGTTTTAATCCTTCTATGAGATATTCTTTTTCAGAACCTATACCAATTCTGAGATATCCATCCATACCAAAACAATCTCCAGCTATGATGAGTAAACTTTTTTCATCACGAAGCTTGGTTGTAAGTTTGGTAGAGTTCATATCAAAATTATACTTCAGAAAAACAATAGCAGCTGCCTGAGGGGGGATGAATCTAAATAATGATTTCAGATTATCCAACCAATCCGTTAATATAACTAAATTTTCTTTAAGCATTTTTCTATTTCTTTCTAAAATTTGTAAACGAATATTTGATGATAAAACCCATGTAGCAATCTGTTGATTAAGGGCCCCTGTAGCAATAGTTGTATAATCTTTATATGACCATGCTTTTTCAGCTATTTTCTCTGTTGAAACTAGCCAACCCATTCGTAATCCAGGGAGACTGTAAGCTTTTGATAGTCCACTAACAGCTATTACTTTTTTATATAAACCATAGAAAGAGGGAGTTTCTAATCCACTAATTTCAGCACCTCTATAAACTTCATCTGAGAGAATCCATGCATCAGCTTCATTTGCGATTTCAACAATCTCTTCCATAGCTTTCTTCGTAAGAATAGATCCAGTAGGGTTATTAGGATTACAAACAGCAATCATTTTTGTTTTTTCAGAAACTAAGCTTTTGATCTCATCCAGATCCGGTTGCCATTGTAACTCTTCTTTGAGATGAAAAGGTTTGACATTAACTCCAAAAGATCGAGCTATTCCCCAGATTTGCATATAATTAGGTAGCATTAACAAGAGCTCATCATTTGGCTCTAAAACACTCCAAACGGAAAGAAAATTTGATTCCGCAGAACCATTAGTAACTGAAACATTTTCAAGATTAGCTCCAGGATAAAGACTACTGATTGCTGTTCTTAATTCTTTAGAACCATTTGTTTGACCATAACCAATTCTAATATCCTTTAATTGCTCGATTTGGCTTTCACTAAGTAGTTCACTCATTGTATAGGGATGAAAACCGCTTTCTGTTAAATTATAATCAACAATGTTTTCCCATACAGATTGACGTCTTTCTAGCTCAAAAGTCTCGATTCTCATTATATCAAATTTGGTTAGAAAAATGAGATATATAAACTATTACAAGAAAAAAAAATTATTGAGAGTAAGGAACTGCATCAACTTGAGCTCCTTTCTCTTTTGCCATTTTTTTCCAGCCTTTAGTATTCATCCAAGACACAATTCTTACCATTATTTTATTGTACCAGAAATCAGGAAGTATCCGCAGTTCAACATCTTGATAATTATTACCAGAAGACAAATCTTCAATAATCTGATTTAAAGCATTGAGTAACTTTTCTACAACTTTACCAAGATCTTCAAGTTTCTTTCCACTTTCTTGCATCATTCTGTTGAACATTTCCCCACCACCTATTGCTAAACTACCTGCCCATTTGAGACCAACTGTCTTAACAAATTTGCGATAGATTGGTATTGTTACTGCTGAAATTTGGTGAGGTTCAGGAAAACCACATGAAATAATAGGGATGAATTTTTTGCCATCTAATTTCACATTTTTTTCCAAAATTTTCTCCATTGTTTTGATTACTATGTATGGTTGGCAATCATCATATAGAGGAGACGTAAGAATTATTAGATCTGCTTCTTGAATTTTCTCTAACATTTGTGATATCTTCTCTTCATTAGAAATTTGATTTCTAATTAGAAGAGAGTTGGTTTCCAAGCCATTTTCCTTCATTTTTTCTAAGATATAATTACCTACATTAGCAGATGTACTTTTTCTTCCTCGAGGACTTCCAATTAAGAGTAGGACCTTTGTCATTTCCTCAACTCCATTTCTTCAATAAATTGCTTCACTCTTTCTCTCATAGTATCTAAATCAGTTCCAATTTTGAAAACTTCAGATTTATGGTTTGGTGGATAGAAATTCTTACTGAATCTATCGATAAGTAATTTGAAAAGTATATTTTCTTCTTCATCATCTTTATCAGCTGATGCAATAGCAATAAGAGATGGATAACGTTTGTATCTTCTACGATGATGAGATTCACCTTTGATAAGATTTACACCTGGTTGAAGAAGAGGTAATAATCGTTCGATTATCTTCTTAATTTCCGAAGAGAAACCCCCAAAGGTAAGAGGAGTAAGGAAAACTAATA
>JAGLTB010000112.1 GCA_023270155.1 Candidatus Heimdallarchaeota archaeon
GGACATATTGAAACCTTAAATTTATTCAATATTTTCCATGATGATTTTGATTGGGAATCTGATGTTGCATGGTCTGGTGAAGTAGAAATAATTCTTGATAAACTTGACAAGAAGAAATTTCTGATACATGATGGAAAAGCTAGATTGTTGGATAATGATAACATAGCATCAAATCTAGGCTTTAAGGAAAAGTATGATATAAAGTATGAGCTTCCACCCTCTATCATTGTTAACTCTGAAGGTATCACACTTTATCCATGTAGGGATATAGCGTACCATTTGCATAAATTGGAGAAATTCAATGCAAGTTATTGTTATAATGTAATTAGCAAGGAACAACAATACCCCCAACTAACAGTAAAACTAGCTCTTTATGGTTTAGGAGAACCAGATGTAGCAGATAAAATTGAGCATTTTGATTATGAGAATGTAAATTTAGTTGGACGCAAGATGGCTGGAAGAGAATTTGAATATGTAACTCCTGATGAAGTGTATGATTTAGTAAAAGATGAGGTAAAAATCCTTCTTGAGGAGCGAGATTATTCAGAAGAAGAAAGAAAGAATATTGCGGAAAAAGTCGCAACAAGTAGCGTTAAGTACTTCATTCTAAGAATGGATCCAAAGAAAATCGTTGTTTTTGATGTTAAAAAAGCTGTTAATCTTAATGAAAATACTGGTCCTTTCCTTCAGTATTCTTATGCAAGAGCTCTGAATATCATAAAGAAAGCAAAAGAAAATGATATCGATGTTCAATCAATATTCTCTTCTGCTGAACAAATTAATCTTGAAATAGAGAAAGAAGTAGAATGGGAAATAATCAAAATGATGGAAGAGTTACCTTACATTCTAGTGAAAGCAGCAGAGTCACTAAGACCAGATTCAGTTGCTAATTTCACTTATTCATTGGCAGCAGCTTTTCACAAGTTTTATGATTCTTGTCCCGTTCTGAAAGTAGAGACTGATACTTTGCGTGATTCTAGATTATTGATTGTTTACAGTTTTCTGAAGTGTCTAGAAAGTCTATTTGAAGTGATTGGAATAGACTATCTTGAAAAGATGTGAACGGTGAAATAATGAAGAAAATCTCAACAATCTTTGGTGGTTTTGATTTGACATTTATTGACATTGATATTCAACCTTATGATTTAGATTCAAATGAGCTGATTCAAAACATCCCTATGATTGGTTCGCATCATAGAAACACTAACATTGATTTTAGACCAGGAGGTAATGGTTTTAATTTCTGCCGTGCTTTAGCACATCTAGGTCGAGATGTTACTTATGTTGGTCCTTCTTCTGCATTTTTTGAGCAAATTGTAAAAGAGAATGAAATTCCAATTGAAATTTTTCCTATAAAGAACTCTGATGTTAGCTATACTGCTATTCTAAATAGAAAAAACGGAGAAACTCAGTTTAACTCTGTAAGGAGTTTTCTATCTTATGAGCACTTAAATGAGGAACTTGTAGAGAGATACAAAAACAGCCCCATAAAATCCATAAGTAATGTCTCGTTGAATCCAACTTCAATTGAATGGATATGCTCATTACTAATCTCTCTTGTTGATTACAATCTAGTTGAAGAAATGAAAAATCAACCTTCCCCCTTAGATGTTTTAAAAGATGTTCAAGATACTTCTTTTGATGGAATAATATTCATAGATCCTTCTGATATTTCTCATTTTTCTAGAGTGAAGGAATTCTCCATTTTCCTTGAACTTCTAAAGAAATTCAAAGGTGAAAAATATCTTTCCGTTAATGAGAATGAACTTAAAACTCTTCAAACTGTGTTTAATAAAGCTCCTGAAGAACTTTCAAAACACCTAGAACTTCCTATAATCTTTCATACTTCTAAAGAAGTGAGATATTATAATAAAAAAACGGTCAAATTACCTACTCTTGAGCTAAAAACGATGAAAACATTTGTTGGAGCAGGAGATTGTTTTAATGGAGCATTTTTACATTCTATATTTAATTCTTCATCTGAAGAAGATGCATTGAAGTTCGCAATTAAATCTGCTACCTATTTAATTGAAACTGGTGACTACCCCACAGCTTAGCTAATCGTCACAAAGAATAAATACATAAAGAGACCCAATGTTATATATTCGTCAATAAATTTAGTGGATGAATGCATATATTATGTCTCTCAAAGTTGAAGATTCTGATGAATACAAAAAAGTTGATTTGAGAATTCAATTACTGGAACTTCTGAAAGAATATTATGGAACAGGAGGGAATTTTTATGATTTTGATACAGGAGAAATCCCTCTACGAGATCTTATTGCATTTATGTCAGATGAAGGTTATCCAAGACGCCTTCCAGAAGCAGAACATGTTTTAAAAAGAATCGACACTGAAATTCTAGATCTACAAAATAAAAAGAGAAACATGCGACTTCAAGAAATGGAATCTCGACATCTTAATTCTCTCCTAATTATTACCTCTTGGACCAAGCTCATTGAAACACCACTTAAAGGAGTTTATCTGGATAAACCTGTTTTGGATTTGAGACGAGACACAATTATTATGCTAACTGATGAAACTCAAACCTTTAAGGAACTTACAGATGAGAGAATAGCAGTAATTTTTGGACCAGGAATCTTCTACTCAGAATTTGCTGTAGATCATGGAAATTATCTAGACGATTACCTTGAAATAAATGGAATCTGTTTACCACTTGATTTATTGGGAAAAATCTATACAGCGGAAAAAATATACCAATCTGATAAGATTGATGCTACAATAACTGAAGTCTCAACAATATTACCTTTTCATATTATTGAACAAACTGAAACAGTTCAAACTTATGTTAAAGGTGTAATCAGTAGGAATGTTTTTCTTCCAAATAAAGTTGCAATTGAGAAATTTAATCAACATATATCTACATCAACAGCTTATCCTAAAAGTGATGGTTTCAAAATTATGTCTGCACATCCACTTTGGTTTAACAAACTTTTAGTAGAATCAGATCATTTTTTTAGAACTGGAAGTGGGAAAATAGCTTATAGTACTGCTGGTATTGGTTCTTTAACTGGAATGGTTCATAAATTGAAACCTTTGATATTCTCTTCACCTCAAAAAGAGCAAGAACAACTAGATAGAATTACTGAAATTGTTAAACAATATCGGGAAATGGGATTACCTTTACTTAAAGCTTGGATTCCATCATACTGATTATAGAACCTCGACAAAAGCAATCTTTTCTAAAGCTTTTTTTTCAATTTCTTGTAAATTTTCTTGACATTCATAATATGAACTTAAGACCTTTAATTTTGATATAGGAAGAATATTTTCTGCTTCGTCCTCACTGATACCAAATTGCTCTACAACTTTCTCTAATTCTTTTTTGTTATTTTCAAATTTAGCTCCAAAAGCTATAATGAGTAAATATTGACTAGAATCTTTAATACCAAGAAGTTTCAAAGCGTTTGAAATTTGCCTTTTACCTGCTAAGCGAATGAGTAATTCATTTGCTTTAGTTCTTGCAATGTTCCTCTTATTCTCAAAAGATTTTTCAGTATGATAAATCGCAGATTGAAGTTGTTTCACACTAATGAGGAGGGTTGGATCTAAAATCTGCAGGACTGTTTCAGCGGAACTTCTTTCTCTTAGAAAATCAAACAATAAATCTATATCGAGAGAAGCAGTTTTTCTAAAGATTCGAAAGTAAAAAACTTCTCCATCCTTGGTCATTTTTCTGGTTACAACTCCTTTGGTCCTCTAATAACCTCAAGAATCATTTTTTCAGTGTCAATAGGTTCAAAATCAGAGGTAGCAAGTTGTATTGCGGAAGTAAGTCTTTCCTCAGATGAAGAGTGAATCTCAAATAGAGTATCTCCTTTCTTGTATTTATCTCCTCTTTTTACTTTTAGTACGACGCCTGCTGTTTTGTCACTTGGTGCTCCAGCTTGTCTAGCAATTGTAGAAATCTGTGCGCTTTCTACACCATAAACTACCCCCTCATCCTTTGCAACAATCGATTCGACATAATCAGCTTTTGGAATATCATCCTCCGTAATATTCCTGTTACCACCTTGCATTTCGACTATATCTCTAAATTTAGTTAGAGCTTTTCCACTTCTTAGAACCTCTTCCGCATATTCAAATCCGTATCCTCTTGGACACCAATTATGAGCTTCAAAAATTATACCTGAGAGTGAAAGTGCTTTTCTCATAAGATCACTACTTCCACTCTGATCTTCCAGTATTTTTAAAGCATCTCTAGCTTCAAGAGCGGGACCAATCATACTTCCTATCGGTCTGTCTCCAGGACTAATAATACAATCCATTTTTATTTTTAGAGCATAACCAATGGTCGTGAAAAGACTACCTAATTCTTGTGCATTTTCTCTATGAACAACCTTTGCTCCTTTTCCAGTAGGTAAATCAATTAAAACATATTCAGATCCTGCAGCTATTTTCTTTGAAAGTATGCTTGCAACCATGAATTCTCTTGGATCGATTTTCACCGTTTCGAGAACATTAATAATTTTATCTGAAACATCAGCTAAACCTACTGTTTCACCACTAACTATACACCCTCCAGCATTATCTACAACATGTGTCATCTCCTCAAGAGTAAGCTCACAAGGCATCAATAATTCTACAGCATCTATAGTCCCTGCTGGTGAAGTTATAGCTCTTGTTGAAACCTTAGGAACTGTTAAACCAGCTGCTACTAGTATGGGAATCATTACTGGAGTAATTCTATTACCAGCTATACCACCAATACTATGTTTGTCTACCACTGGTTTCTTTTTCGGGTTTAATTTTTGAGAATTGCTAATGATTGCTTTTGCAACTGATGTAGTTTCTTCTAATGTTAATCCTTGAACTTGAAACAAAGACATAAGAACAGCAATTTGTGTTGGATGCATCAAATTCTTATCTATGGCTTCAAAGATTGAGTTTATCTCCTCCTCTTTAAGAGTCTCGCCCTTCATTTTTTTATGAAGGAGATGAATAATGTTCTCATTTGTGATTTCCTTTACTTCAATTTCTACTCCCTTAAGTATTCCATATTCTTTTGAAATTTTACTTGATATTCCTACTTGGTTTTTTGGATAATTATCACTTGTATATACTTTCAGACCAACATTAAAGGGAGAAATTTCAACGAGTTGTCCTGGCATAATTTCGTATTTTTGTGCTAACTCAGAATTAAATAATACATAATCAGGTTCAGTATCTAATATTTTTTCTATTTTTATAATTAACTTTACCATTATTCCTCGCCTTGCTATTTCACTATCTTTAAACATTATTTGGAAGATTTTCTATAATAAAAGTTGTGGCTGTGTATATTTCAACTTAAAGAATTCAGAATGGAATCAAGGAATGAAGAACCCGTAATAATTATTAATAGCTTCAACTATATTTACCATTAGTATGTTTGAACATCTTTCGGAAAAAGATAAATCAAATGATGTGAACGAGAAAGAGAAACCATTCAAGTGTTCTGGTTGCAGTACTCCTTTAGATAAACATGATGAAAAGTGTCCAAACTGCGAAAGATCAAATCCTAACTATTTTTAAGATAGGTTGGATATAATTACAAAAAACATTATATAATCTATGGAACTTCATATTTCTATAAGGTCAGAAAAATGGTTGATATACCACTACCTCCTAGCGGGAAAGAATCAAGTGACGAAAACCCGGATGCCACTTGTGAAAAATATGATCCTATTATGGGGGGTTATTGTAAGTATTATATCACCAAAAGTGGAGACTGTATGCTAAAATATGGTCTCTGTGATGGTTTTGGAAAATTGAAGAAATAGCTTCAATCTTATCTCCTTATTAGTTGATCTAAATCGTTACTTATTTCTTTTACACTAGCAACTATTCTATTTTGTCCAGAGTCTTTTGTCCCATCTGAATTTATTGTAGCAGATGTTAAAAAGAACGGTTTGAAAAATTCTCTAATCATCTGTTTTCCATCTCCAAGAAGGCAAGAACATTTTCCGATATACTTATCACCTTCTGTTTTTTTGACCCTGAAAAAACTTACATGATTTGCTCTATCTCTCCAGATTATCAAATTAGCTGTAAGCATTATATTATCTCTAATAATATGCCCAAGGTAAACACTAGAGTCTAAACCGAGCTCATATAGTTTAGTATCAGGTTTTTTCTCAAAGTTTGTTAAAATCATCATTTTTGTGTTTTTAGATAATTGTTGATATCTTTCTAGTGGAACTTTATCTGTTGTCTCTTTGATAACGAACGTGTAAGATCTGTCTCTTCTCAGAGTATAGGCAGCTTGATATTCTATCATAGCTGAAGCTAGTTCTAATAGAAGTGGAGCTTCCTTTTTGGATAATTCAAAGTTATCAATTGATTGAATTGGTACTTTTGATTTAGCTAAAAGGCTACAGATTAAAACACCAATTAAATCATGTGATAAAGAGCCTGAGATTACGCAACCTGAGGGGAGCATTATTGCAGGTAAGGGACTTAATGGGATGCCTTTTTTTTCAGCAGCTTCTTTGCTTTTACTGACTTGATGTACTATTAGCTTGACCTCTTCTATTTTAAGAGCGCTTATTACTGCTGTTAAGAATTTCAGCGTTGGTTTACAGTGGTCACAATTTTCTTCATGAATGAATATTTCTATTTGCATCTTACCCCATCATCTACGCTAATATCGAATGTCTAGCATAACCAGAAGCTCATTATAAACATTGCTGTTTTTCTTTTACTTTCTTAAAATTTACTTGGATTGTTTCTCTCTATAAAGCTCTTTTGCAAGACTAAGTGCTTCTAAAGCATGCGAAAAACAAGCAAGTCTTCTCTCGGGAATTGGATCCCATCCTCTTCCATCACTGTTTTCAGCTAATAATAGGTGTTTCCAAATTCTTTCATCTATTTCTTCTGGAAGAAGATGCCTAAAATACCATCGAATTTCTTCACACATTCTTTCTAGTTTTTGATTATCTTCATCCATTGTCCATAAATCAAGTCTCAAATCTTGAGCCCAGCTGCCTGTTTTCATATACCCCAAATCAGTAGGTTTACATTTCTTGATGTATTCTCTTGGAAGAATCATCTCATTATCTTCGATTTTGAGAATTTTTATCAAGAGTTTACTAAGTTTTTCTGGTGTAATTAGCTTTCCTTCAACCAAACTTCTGTAACCAATAAACTCTAAATCTGTGCCATATGGAATTACCAACCCGTTTTGCTTTCTATGTTTTGAAATAAATCTTATGACTTTTTTGAAGGAAACAAAAGGGTAACCATACATACTTGCAGAAGTAATAATTGACCAAACAGAAGGTACTTTAAATCCTGTTATTGTACTTTTAGCTCCTTTTAACTCAACAGGTGCAAAATTAACTTTCTTGCTACGTTTTTTAAACTCTGAAAGAGCTCGACGGTATTTTAGTAATCTACTTACAACATTCTTAGACTTGTTTAATTCAGTAACAAAATGATGAGCAGAGATGTACGGTACATTGCTAGGATTTGAATAATTTAGGAGAGGAGAACTGGTCTTGTATAATTCTTCATCAATGAATATGTAAGAAAATCCATACTCTTTCAATAAGGATGGTAATGTTGGATCATATGCTAATTCAGGTAACCAGAATCCAGTGGGTTTGTAATTAAGTGTATTTTCCATAACTTGAAGATTAAACTCAATTTGCTTTCTTGCATCTTCAATTGGAAGGAGTGGAAAGATGGGATGAGAATATCCAGTTCCTGTCATTTCAAATTTTCCTTTTTCTATCCCTTCCTTTAATAATTCAAGAACTTCAGGATATTCATTATTTAAAATCTCTAATGTTACTCCAGTGAAATTTAAAACGACTTCAATTTTTGGAATCTCCAACAAGGAGGTCAGAACAGGAATATAGCTTTTGTGAACTACATTTGAAATTTCGTCAACTGGTATTTCTGCATATTGTAGATTTGCATGTAAAATTACTGTAGAATACACAAGAAAGGACATCTTCGTCAAATTATAAAGGTTTTGGGGATTTTTGTTATACTCATTATTAATATGAAGGAGCGGGTTTTAATTCTTGCTAAACTGAATCATAAAGGATATTAGAAGAAATTAAATATTAGGCGAAAAATATTTCTTACAATGACTGTTCGAGAGATAAGAAAGAATCCTTTCACTGGAGAAGTTGTTATATTCTCAGAAACAAGACAAGACAGACCAGATAGAGATAGCAGTTTATGTCCTTTATGTACTGGTTCAGAAGAAGTACCTACTTTTAATAAACCTCTTCGAATTTCAAATAAATTTCCAGCTCTTTCAAAAGATGTAGAATACAGAAAATACAAGAAAGACTCTTTTTATGAAAAAACTAGTGGATACGGGTGCTGTGAATTAATTGTTTATACAGACAAACATAATTCAAAATTCATCGATCTATCTGTAGATGAATCGATGGGGATTTTTGAAGCATGGATGCAAGCAACTAAACAGCTAAGCTCGAACAAGAATTTGAAATATATACTGCCTTTTGAGAACTATGGAGAAGATGTAGGAGCTACCTTGTTGCACCCCCATGGACAAATCTACGCATTTCCTTTCATACCAGATTATATGAAAAAAGAGTTAGAAGCGATTCTTGAGTATCGAAGAGAACATAATAAATGTATGATATGTGATTATCTTTTTATTGAACAAGAGAACACTGATCGAATAGTCTATGAAGACGAAAACATAGTAGCTTTAATTCCTTTTTTTGCTAAATATGCATATGATATGATTATTTATCCAAAGAGACACATAAGTTATCTTCATCAATGTACAAGAAGTGAAATGGTTTCTATGCTGAGTTTCTTTCCAATAGCTATCAAAGCTTTGAACAAGTTTTTTGAAACGGAGGTTAGTTATTCTCTCTCTCTCCATCAAGGTCCTGTTAATTCTGAAGGTTCAACAGCTTTTCATTTGTATTTTAAGCTCCACACTCCTCAAAGGAATAAGCAATCTACGAAACTTTTAGGAGCAGTTGAAACAAGTACTAATACTTTCATTAGTGGGATTTTACCTGAAACAGCTGCTGCTCAGCTACAAAAATTAATGTTGTGATAATCTTAAGTTTAATCACATTCTTTAACTGTTATTTTTTAGCAGTCAGAAACAACTAAAATTGGTTGGAAGTTTTGTAGAATAACGACTAAAACCCTCTTTCACCATCTTCGATTTTTCCCGAACTATCTGTTTTTAGTGGAATCTAAAATAATACTTATATTGAGATTCTAGCTTATATAATATTAGACAAAATTTTTGGAGGTCTAAAATGAAAAACAAGGCAATATTGGGTTCAGCCATGTTAGGTTTGACAATTATACTTCTTACAGTAAGTGGTGCTGTTACACAAGCACAGATTTCTGCATCTAGTCTTCTTTCAAACCAATTAGCTGATAGTCCAATTTTAATTGAAGAAATGAACATTGTTGCCGGTATCGATTCCGCAGCATTAGTTCAATTGTTATTAATAGGTGACGTTGCCCCCTCTATAACCTCTAGCTCTTTCTTTGATAGTAATGTAGTCAATTGGTATTTTATCGCTTCAGATCAAGCTAATTACCATCCATACTTGATGAGACGACCTTTCAGAGCTCCTGAAAACGCAACTTTAGTTGTTGAATTAAGAGGTTCTATGGGTCCTGATGCTAGCCTCGCCAAAGCAGTGAATATTGCAATACTTTTTGCATCAACTTATGGCGTTGGTTTAATGTGGGCAAGAGCACAAGAACTTGATAATGGAAACTTCCTATACTACTTTACAGGTGGAATGGAGAATTCGCTTTACAACACTTTAATATCTGAAATCCAAACAGATATTGGTGGCGGATTAGTCTCAGCAATCAGTGCAGCAGATGTAGTTTCATCCCCCGTAAAAGCTGTTATCATTGGTGAAGCATTCCTTGAAGGATTGAAACATCCTGTTAGAGGAATTTACTACGTTGATGAAGATGCGATTACTGAAGGTGGAGGAATCTATACACTATCTACTCACAATCTATTTGGTTCAACAATTGGTCCAATTACTGGAGTAGGGATGAAATATTCTACAGTTAAATTCAGATTCCCATATACAATTAATCCTCTTTCAATTGCTCCAAGACCTAATAACTTTGCACCTCAAATCACAGGTAAAATGGATTGGGTACTAAATGTACCATGGAGTGCTCCAAGACCCGCAATGGATTATGTGGTTACATATAACATAGATCATGCTAGGTTAGGATCAGTTCCAAGAGTAGCAGTTAACATGGAATATAATCAAACTATGCTTAACGAAGATGGAAGATTGCAAATGGATTATGTCGTGACAAATACTGGAACTGAAGATGCAGAAAATATAGATATCAGTTATGCATTGGGTCCAGACTTTCTAGATTTCATGGCATCAAAACCAGATATGCCAGTACTTCGTGATGATGTAACTATTAATGAAGGTATTTACTCAGAAATAGATGCAACCATAACTATAACTCCTAGTGGTCCACTATTCGGTGGAGCAGCACCTTTGGTCTTTACACAGACTGTGCTAGTTCTTGATGGTTGGTATGTTAATGATACAACTGCTGATTGGGTAGATTATAATCACACAATGACAGAAGCAATTGTAAAAACTGATTTCGCATCCTATGACGTAATGGGAATACTTGGCGATGTTACTACTGAAGCAAAATTGTCTTCACCTGATGGTTTATCACAAATTCTAGTAAACAGAGTTATTGAATTTCTTAATCCAATCATTCTTATTGATTATCCAATAACAGATTTGGGAAGTGTATTTACAGTTGTTAATGCTTTACTAGCTGATTATGAAACTGAAGCTATTGATGCAGTTATAGCAGCTGGAAATGATCTCTATGATCTATTATATACTCTAGTTCCCTTATTCGAACCAGATTTGATGGATTTCAGCTTAACTACAAGAGATGTTGGAGAAATAGGATCTGATTCCGTTGAACAAGTATTCTTGAATTCAACTATTCCATTCTTAGCCGCTTCTGGTGGTACAACCACACTTAGTTGGGCTTTAGACAATATACCTGCTAAAGACATGCACTTTGGAATTATGGGTGTTGCACCAGTAAGTCTTGGTGATACTCATCCTGCATTACAATTAAGTACAATGGATAGAACAGGTTATGACCTAATGAGATTACTTTTCGGTGTTGGTGATCCAGGAAGCACATTTACTTTCAGCCGTCCATTAAGCTATTACAACCCATGGTTAGATGTTTGGTTCTCCGCAGGAGCAATGTTTAGTTATGAAGATCCTGAAGGATTTGAATACTTCGGATTTAGTAACGGACTTAATCTACAGGTTGCTGACGATGAAGCAGTTTTGAATGTTCAAGTATCTCTTGATCAAGTAGCCTACAAAGTAGGAGATGCCGTAGGAATTGATTATTTAATTGAGAATACAGGAAATCTTGATGCAGAAAATGTACAGTTACTTCTTGTTCATGGAGCATTAGGTAATGATTGGCAAATCAAAGATCCAGATATATTCTGGGCTGATAATGTTGGAACAGTAGCACAAGGATCCACATATGTTAATCATGTAGACGCAATTGCAAATTCATTCTTAGGAATTCACTCGGTTTATGCAATAGTATACTTCGATAGTGATGTAGGTCAAACAGCTCTAGTTGATGGAGAAGTTGATTTCGCTCCAGGATTATATGCAATCTTTGAAGGAGCAGCAGAAACTCATCAAGTAGTACTATCCAATATGGATTGGGCTGTGTTGTTACCTACAACTGAAGCTCGAAGACCAGCATTTCCACAACCAGTGCTAGAAATCTCAGTAGATGCTGCAATCATCATACCTGAAGATGCACCCTGGGAATTAGAAGTTGAAATAGTCATCACCAATGTAGGAGAAAGTGCAACACATATTACAGCAATGCAATTCTACAATGCTTCTGAAATGGAACTAATCACTAGATCTTCTTCTGAAGGAGATATAGTAGATGGAATCTATTACGGAATGGGAATAATCATGTTCCAAGGTATTGAGTTGCTACCAGGTGAATCAATTACAATTGTCATTAGATGGTTGTTCTTGACAAGTTATGGATGCTTTATACCAGGAATCTACATCATATATGATAGCAGATTTGCTAACGAACTTGGTGAAGATCCTATTGAAGGAGACGAAACTGAAAGTCCATTAATGTATTCGATGAATGGTCAAACTCAAGACGAACAAGATTGGGAAGATTACGGAGAGTCTACTCAAACAGGAACCTCAGCAGGAGCTGATGTTTTCGGTGGAGGAGATCAAACCCGCAGATTAGGCTCATACGATGCACTATTCTGGTCAATTGGAACAATCATTGTAACAGCTGTTGCAGTCACCTTGAAGAAAAAAATCAAACCTTAATTCTTTTTCTTTTTCTTTTTCTTTTATTATTAAATTTTGATTTCTGAACTTACATAATAGCTTGCTTTAAATAGTAATTTACGGCTAGATTCTAAAAGGAAAAACTAGTGATAACTGAATGACTTTAGCTCAAGATAATTATATCTTCAAAAGCCTAAAGCTTCATAACTTCAAGATGCATAAACAAACAGAGCTTAATCTTGAAGAATTACCAATAACGGTTATTTCAGGGGCAAATGGCAGCGGGAAGACCCAAATATTGGAAGCATTAATACTTGCAGTAGGGCACACTCCAAGTAGAGTATCTTTGGGTTCTTCAAAAGATCTGGTAGGGCAATTTGATGATAAATGCTTTATTAATCTTGAGCTAAACAATCCTACTTTATCTGAAAAAAGAGTCATTTCTCCAACAGATCCTGATTTAATTTCATTAGCTAACAATGAAACATTTTGTCTTGAAATAGAAATATCAGCAAACGGAAAAATAAAGAGAAAAATAGCTGCGAATGGTAAATCAAAGGATATAACGAGAGCACAAGTTCAAAGAATTATGAAGAGCTTAGGAATCTATGAGGATACAATGCTGAATTTTACAGAAGAAGGTTATCTAAGTTCTTTTGCAGATGGTTCTCCTCATAAAAAACTAACCGCTCTATTAGCAGCTACAGGATTGAAGGAGATTTTTACAAGTTATTTGGATTCAATGAAACGTGTTGACGAAAAAGAAAAAGAAATCTCTCCATTAATTTTACAATTGGAAAACGAACAAAATAAACTTTCCAAGCTAGAAGAAAATTTGGAAAGAATGCAGAAGAAAAAAGAATTAATCACGAGATATGAAGAAGTAGAAAAAGAACTTCACTGGTTTGATTCCTTGGATATGAAGAAACAACTCAAAGAGGCAACTTCAGAATTAAAGAATAAGGAAACCGAATTCTCACAAACTAAGGAAAAAGCATTAAACAAGAATAAAGAATATGAAGATTTACTTGTTAAATGTAAAGAACTAGAAGAAAAAAGTTTAGATTTCAAAATTAACTTTCAAAAAAAGTCAGATAAATTAAATCAACTGAAAGGTCAAAAAGAGGAGAAGGAGAGGAAACTTCTAAATTTAAAAGAAAAAATATCAGAGATTGTTAAGCAAATTAAGGATTTCAAAAACCTTAATACAAGTGAGGGATTGGAAAAGAAAATTCAATTACAAGAAGAACTAGATAATTTAAAAGCAAAAGTGAAAACACTAACTTTTCAAAAAGAATCAATAATTTTTGAATTGGAAAGTAATATAAAAGAAGAAGAATCAATAAAGAAGAGGATCGATGAGAGATCAGAGATTTATGGTGATTTAAGCAACTATGAAAGAAACCTAATTAAAAACACAATTACATACAAGGAAAGGATTAGCACATCTAGCTTCAAGGATGAGATTATTGGACCTTTATATGAAGTGCTGAATATTAAATCTGAATTCCAAGAGTATGAAAATGTTATAAAATCTGCAATTGGCAAATATCTCTATAGTTTTGTTGCTACATCTCAAGATACTTACGAAGAAGCAAAGAGAATTTATGATGAGTTATTCTTACAGTATAAACCTAATATAACTGTAGGTAGGATTTTAGAAGAAAAAGAAGGACCAAAACCTGAGTATTTATTCAGTCAGAAATTAGATAAGAAACCAGATGGTGTTATAGATTTTGTTGTGAATCTAGTAGAAGCTCCTCCTCAAGTAAAGATATTCCTGCGAAAATTCTGCAAAATAATTCTAGCATTACCTCATCTATCTCCTAATATTCTCACTGATTTTGCTAGACAATCAAGAGCTAATATTCTAACTGCAGATGGATTAAGTTTTTATCTTTCTCAGGAAGCTTTTGGAAGACCTCCACAACCATACAACGTGAAGCTAGGAGTGGATTTAGGTAAATACCAATCGATAGAGAGAATCAGAGAACAATTAGATAACTTTTACAGAAAAGCTGAAGATCTAAAAAACAAAGAGCAAGAATACAGTATATACATTTCATCACTAGAGGTCTATCAAAGAGAGATGGAATCTAAACTTAAACCTTGGACTGCCACCCAAGATGAATTAGAAAAAGAATTTCTTAAATTGGAGAATCTGAAAACTGAATTTGAAGACCAATATGAAGTTGAGAGAGATGAAAATACTATACTAGAAGAGAAGATTACAATTTTAAACAATGAATTGGTAGAAGAAGAGAAGGAACTAAAGAAACAACAAGATATTATTGACAAAGAAAAAGTGAAGATAAATAGAGTATCTCAGAATCTTCAAAACCTTAGAACTAAAAGAGAGAAAATAATCAAGTATCTAGATCTTCTATCGATGGAAGTAGAAGAACTTAAAACCAGAAACAAACAACTACTTAAGTTGGCAAAAGAAAAAGGAGAAACTCCTGGAGAGATAAGGGAAGATAGAGTAGAAATATTCACAGAATATAACAAAATTAAAGGGCAATTGGAATTGTTAGAGATTACTCCAGATATAAAATTGGAAAGTGTTGATAATCAGAAAAAGATTGTAGATGAATTAGAAAAAGAAGCTCAATCAAATGAGGTTCATTTGAAGAATCTTAAAAAAGATTTAGAGAGACGAATTGATGAATGGGAAGGAGGATTGTATAATATTATCACACATTTAAATCGAATGTTGAATTTGTTGTTGCAGGATACTTTTGATACGGTGTCAGTTAAGATTACGAATTACAATGAAGAAAGGAATGCAGAATTGATAATAGAAGCTGAAACAAAAGGAGATAAGAGAAGTTATCGTCAATTATCAGGAGGAGAAAAAACACTAATTGCTCAGGCACTAATATTAGCTCTTCATATGATTAACCATTCACCTATTCATGCAATAGATGAATTCACTCAAAAACTAGATAAAAAAAACAGAGCACTTGCATTTTCAATGGCCTTAGCTACCTATAATTTAGCGAGGGAGAACAGAATAATTAGCCCACAATTTATTCTTATAACTCCTATGTTGGATGATGTTGAGCTTTCTAAAGAATTCTCTCACAAAGTATTGATTGAAAGCAAAGTTACTAAAACAGAGGTGAATTAATGACGGATCACGATATAGCAAATGATGGAAAAACTTCTGGAGATTCTAGAGTTGATGATTTTAGTAATTGGGCTGAAGCTATATTTCACACTCTATTCGAACTAGAGAAAAAATATTCAAGATCTCTAAAGGTAAAAAAGGTTGTAGGAGTCCAAGAGTCAGAAGATGATAGAATAAGAGTTTCTGATGCATATCTATATCTAAAGAATCTAAAAGAAAATCTGATTGATTCAGCTCTCTATAGTGATTTCATTGATATGAGTGAACTAAGAGAAAAAAGTTATCTAGAACAATTATTGTATCCAGAGAAGAGATTAGAAAAATTCGCATTTTTGGTTTCAAAATTAAGTCAAGCTGTATTCATTGTAGAAGGGGAAAATTCTATTCCTACAGCTGACATAGGAACATATCTTGAGAAAGTTGAAATCCAATTGGAATCAG
>JAGLTB010000113.1 GCA_023270155.1 Candidatus Heimdallarchaeota archaeon
GGGTCGAAATTCACTCCTACCCAGTGATTTAGGTCTACAATGAATTTTGGAGGCCAGACAGGATAGGTAAAAGCACCTGTTCCATAAGTACTATGGTCAAGGATTACAACTTGTTCAATATCAAACATATATGATATGAATATGAAGTTGAAAATGTAAAATACGATTAAGGATATATCAATTATCTTTCTTGCTTTATCTCTTTCACGTAAGGGTGTAGTATCACTCATTATGAATCACTTTCTTGATAATTATTGAAATTGCTTAACTAGATTTTTCACTTTAATAAAAAATTTACTAAGTAAAAAAATGCTCATTTGTTGATATGCATTTTATCTTCACCATACATCTTCATAGCTATAAATCCCATTAGTTTTACTCTTGCTTTCGAGGATAATAAGTTCAGTAAGAATGTGACAGATAATTTGTTAGCAAAACCTGGTATAACTCTATGTTTATTTCTTACTAATCCTCTTACAGCTGTTTTAACAACTTTTTCCGGCTTTGTTGGTTTTGGTTTAATGAGACCTTTGTCTCTTGGTTCTGAAAGTAGATAATTTGGAGTTTCAGTAGCACCTGCAACACAGGCAGTCACATGCACATTATATTTCTTCATCTCGTACCATAAGGATTCAGCTAGATGTCTAGTATAAGCTCTTGTTGCACCATAATGAGCATGAATTGGTGATCCCTGCAAACCTGCCATTGAGCTCATCAAAATAATCCCTCCTTTACCTTTTTCCTTCATTTCACTACAAAAATGATGAGTTAAGCTCATTGGACCAACACAATTCAAGTTTATTACTTTCAAATGTGTTTCAATTGAATGAGTTGTAAACAAACCAATTGGACCCAATCCAGCATTGAATACAACTAAACCAATGTCTAAATCTTTGGTCTCTGCTTTTATTGTTTCAAACATATCAGGAGAACTTAAATCAAGAGGAAGAACTATAACTTCAACGCCATATTTCGTTTGAAGATTTTCGGAAATTTTTTGAAGTAAGTTTTCTCTTCGTGCGATAAGAACTAGATTTAATCCCTTACTTGCTAGTTCTTCTGCAAATGCTGCTCCAAGCCCTTCTGATGAACCAGCAATTAAAGCCCATGGACCATATTGATTTATGAAAGAGCTAGATTTAGAAGTCATACAAAAGCTTAAACTTGCTAGCATTTAAAATTAATCTCAACCTTAAAGCTCTGCATTTTTTGCTTAAATATTTTTTAGAAACAATTTAAATAGCAAAAGCTATCAAATTAGAGGTATGGAGAGCAGAATTTTCTGTTGTTTTCGAAGTATTTAAATCTAAATATAATTTATCTGAACCTTTAATTTAGCGAGAAAGGGAATTTATTTAATGGTTTCAGTCTTACACCATTTATATTAAACTAGCAGCTTTAAGAAAGTGATTGATTTGATTAAAACGAACCATTTCGAAAAAATCACTGAAAATATATTCTGTTATCAAGATTATGTAAATGTCTTTGTAATTAAGAATGAAGATTCAGCGATTCTTATTGATTTTGGTTCTGGAAATGTTCTCAACCATCTTCATGAGATAGGCGTGTATAAAGTTGATTATTTATTTCACACTCATTACCATCGTGATCAATGTTCTGGTGACAAATCTGCTATTGAAAGAAACATCAAAATTGCAGCTTCAAGAAAAGAGAAAAAGTTATTTGATCAAGCTGAAACTTTCTGGAAGACTAAATCCTTCTATCATCTATATAATATGAAACCAACTTTTTCTACTTCTACCTACAATATTCCTCTAGACTTAACATTTAAATCAGGAGATACATTCAAGTGGGGTTCCTATAAATTTCAGATAGTAGAAACTAGTGGGCATACATTGGGCAGTATTTCATATTTACTCAGAATTGATAACAAAATCTTAGCTTTTACTGGCGATTTGATTCATTCTCAAGGGAAGGTAATTACACTTTATGATTTAATTTATTCACATGGTGTCTTAGGTTTGGAACAAGGCATTTCTAATTCTATCAAATCCTTGAAAAAATTACTTAAAAATTCTCCAAGCATATTTCTTCCTTCTCATGGAGAAGTTATTTATTCTCCCAAAGAGGATAGCTTTAAGTTAATCAATAAATTTAACAAAATCAGAAGTACTTGTAGATTGAATACTGGAATTAAAGGTAGAATCTCTTCAACAGTTTCTTCATTAATGTCTAAGTTTCCTAATTTCTTTCTTAAAGTAATCCCAGAAAATAAAGAAATTAATCGTATTTTTCCCCATATAAAATTCAAAGGTTTTGGGACGACTTACATAATTCTAGGTAAAAACAAAAACTGCATATTAATTGATTTTGCTGGTGGAGGAGCACCTTTATGGCCCTTTGACCTTGAAAACCTTCAAGTTATCTTAAGAGAGAACAACATTGAAACTATTGATTTTCTAATTCCTACACATTACCATGATGATCATATCTGTGGTATTCCACAATTACAGAAAGAATTAGATGTAAAGGTTTACTCCCTCCAGAACATAGCAGACATTCTAGAAAATCCAACTCATTATCGATTACCTTGTCTATTTGATCAGTCAATAAAAGTTGATAAGACTTTCAAAGAAGGAGAAATTCTTGAATGGGATGATTATCATTTTCAGTTCTTTCATTTTCCGGGGCAGACAGAATATCATTTAGGGCTCTTTACAGAAATTGATGGAAAAACTATCTTTTTTACAGGTGATAGCTTTAAACCAAATATTTTGAATGAGCAAGAAATATCATTTAGCTTCTATAATTTATGTAAAATAGGAAAAGATGTAGGAGTAATAAAATGTGCAGAAACTCTATTAAAATGCGACCCTGAGTATATTGCTTCAAGTCATTTTGGTATATTCAAAGTAAATCGAGACATTCTTGAAAAATGGTTAAATTTAGCTTCTACCTATGAAGAAGTGTTTTCTGATGTAATTGCTCAAGAAAATCCAAATTTTGGTTCTGATCCTCAGTGGGTTCATTTCAAACCTATCAAGGTGACATCCAAACCTGGTGAACAAATAGAAACGAATCTAGTTGTTAGAAATTATCTTAGCAAATCAAGTTCGCTTGAATTTCAACTTAACCTACCTGAAAAATGGAAAGCTGATTTTAAAAACAATTCAGTTGAAATTCCACCTAATAGCACAAAAGAAATACCTATTACAATTAAGATACCATTAACAGAAAGACAAGATAGAACTGTTATTACTGCAGATATTTTCTGGAATAATAAGAATCTTGGACCATTCCCAGATTTATTGGTAGATCATGGTTATATACCAAATAATTCATGGACTGGTTGGTCTAATGAGAAAGGTTTCAGTTTACTCCAATGGATTTCTCTTCTATTCAAAATAAGTGAGGATTTCTTCAGATAAATATTCGTTATTTTGTCTCAAAAGAAATTTGGAGTAGCAATTGTTACTATAGGATTTGGTCTTTACTTCTTTAAACAAAAAAGAAAATAAATAGATTGGGAAAA
Organism: Candidatus Heimdallarchaeota archaeon; assembly: GCA_023270155.1. Classification (GTDB taxonomy): domain Archaea; phylum Asgardarchaeota; class Heimdallarchaeia; order Heimdallarchaeales; family Heimdallarchaeaceae; genus UBA460. The sequence goes on from JAGLTB010000113.1 coordinate 3,494, forward strand.
TCTTCTTTTTTCCTTTTCTATTTTTCCGTTAAAATGCCTTTTTCTAAATCTTCTCACATTGAATCTGTCCCATTTTGTTTTGAATATTCTTTTTTAGATAATTCATTAGGATTTAAGCTACACCAAACAAAGTCTGAAGTATATAATCGTGTTATTGAATTGATTGGTTTTGTTTCTTGAATATTCAACGAAGGAAGAAAGTCCTTTAAAGTATCGAACCAAGCACGTTGTTCATCTCCATTATTAAGTTCATTGCCTTTCTCAATTTTCTTTTCGCATAATCTTAACCATTTCATTTTATCATAATCTAATTTCACATCTTCAGGATAATTTCTAAGTGTTAATGCTCTTAATTGGTTAAAATGATGAGATTCATCAAATTCAAGAATTTTTCCTTGGTTTGTGACATAGAAATCACAAGCAGGAAGCTTAGTTTCTTTCACAAAATTGATAACACTTCTATAATCCTGCAATAATTCATAAATATTTTTTAATGCTTCATAATATTCAGTATTTTTAAAATCGTCAGGTCTTGTACTCAGATTAGTACAATGATCAACTTGAATGGTTCCATAAATGTGTTCTAAGATTCCTTTAATAATATTTTTACATTTCGGACAATTTTCACTTGAGTGAATCTTTGTTAAAGATACAATGTTCTGTTTATTAAGAAATCCGAGAATTTTTACGTCTAAGGAACACAAATCTACAATTTTAAATCCTAAATTGCTAAGATATACCATACATTCATCTCTCCCCCTGACCCCTGATATATCTAAGATTTCCCCACTTGCATATTTGTTAGCCAATGAAACAAGATATTCAGGTGGATAATAATGGTTTTGGTATTCAACGAGATACTTTTTTGAACCTCTAAAATCAGGAACGCCATAATCTTTGATTTCGTTAATAGACTGAATAATATGCATTATTTCTATGTGTTCTGGTATCATATTACCAACCAAGATTCATATAAAATTTGTTCTTATAGTAATTGTTATTTAAATAATTAAAGTAATTAATAAAAAAAGAAAAAGAAGTTTGATAGAAAAAATATATAACCTTCAAATTATTTAATGAATTCTTCTTGCTTATGAGTTCTTGGAATCCTATATTGCTTTTGCAACGATAAGCGATTTCATACCATGCGTCCTGTAGAGTATCACTTTAACATTGGATTTAGTTTTTACTTCATAAAACGAAAAAGAAGATAAATAGATTGGAAAACTCCAATCATTTTTTTACTCAGCTAGTTCCCTTTTTTTAGATATAGTTTCATCAACGATCGATTCTATTCTCTGCACTAAAATATATTCATTTCTTCAATGTAGAAGAAAATGCAGTTTTTATATGAGTAAATAAATGATATATGTCTCTGAAATGATAAATAGATTCGAAACCTTTATGCGTGCAAAATATGAAGACCTTGCAGAAAGTATGTTTCTCACCATGTCTGATTCTACACAACTTAGGATTTTAAGAAGCTATGCTCCGAAAGAAACCAGAAATGGATATACACTTTTCATGGTTGCAGGATGGGGTTCAGTTGTTTTGGGTTGGGATGATGTTCTGGTTGAAGCGATACAAGATTTCGATATTGTTTATGTAGAAACTAGGGAGAAGGGATCAAGTAAATTAGCATTGAATACAAAACATGATATAGATAGATTATCATCAGATATTGCAGAAATATTACAGAAGTTGAAGCTAGATAAGAACAAATTAATCCTTTTTGGATCAAGTTTTGGTGCGGTGATTCTTGCTGATGGTTTTGGTAAGAACAAATTTGACGCTGCTCTTAATGCACTAGTTGCTCCTGCAATTCAGATTGATCTTCCCAGATTGCTGAGATATTTTGTCCCCATTGTTCCACATTGGGTTATGAATCCAGTTAAACCTATAATCAAACGATGGTTAAGGAAAAAGAAATCAGAAAATCCAGAACAATTAGCAAAGTACATCAGAGTAATGAATGAAGCAGACTCTCGAAAATGGAAAAAGGTTGCTTTAAATTTCCTTTACTGGAAATGGTGGAGTGTCTATGCAAAAGTTGAGAACGACATTCTTCTAGTAGCAGCAGAGAAAGATAAAATGCATGAAGCTGACATAACCAAGAAAATTGGAGAACTAATGAAGAACTCTGTATATGTTAACCTTGAGACCAATAAAAACGCTCATACTAAACCCATTGTTACTCTCTTGAGAGAACAAATCTAATAAGAAAATAAACAGATTGGAAAAATCCAATCATTTTTTTTGCTTAACTAGTTCCTTTCTTTTTAGCTATAGTATCATCCACTATCGATTCTATTCTTTGTTTGAATAGCTCTAACGCTTTATTCTGAGCTACAACATCGTCAAGGAATTTCTCCACTATTCTTTGTCTGTGCTTTTCCAGAATATGATTTACCAGATCTTCCTTAACCTTAACCAGGTCAACTTCTTTTCCTTCAACGACTTCCTCGAGAGGTTCTGCAACTACTTCTGCAACTATCTCTCTAACAATCTCTTCTGCAGCTATCACAGGTTCTCCGTAAACCTCTTCGACAACTTCCTCTATAACTTCCTCAACGTCTTCTACTGGCTCTTCGATAACTTCTCTTTTGATTGTCTCTACTGGTTCCTCTACAATTTCTTCAACGATCTCTTCTACAGGTTCCTCAGCGACTTCTTCAACAACTTCTTCAGTAACTTCCTCAACAGGTTCTTCGACAGGTTCCTCAACTATTTCCTCTACTGGTTCTTCAACGATTTCTTCAACTTCTTCTAGTTCAGCTTCTACTGCTTCTTTCTCTTCTTTTAGTATTCTCTCTATTAGATTACTGATCTGTTCCTCTATTCTAGATAGAGCTTCATCAACAAGTTTAGCTATA
>JAGLTB010000114.1 GCA_023270155.1 Candidatus Heimdallarchaeota archaeon
ATGGTGAATAAAATTGGCAACATGTGAGATGTGTGGTCAAGAAATATACGCAAGACCCATAAAAATTGAAATCGAGGGAGCTGTTCTAGAAGTTTGTCCATCTTGTGCAAAACATGGTAAAAAAGTAACTCCAGAAAAATCCACAAGACCCAGACCAAGTACTCAATCTGCGATTCATAGAAGAACATCCCCTCCCAGATATTCGTCTTCAAGTAGCTCAAAGCCTGTAATTGTTAGGGGGGGGAAGGAATTAGTACCTGATTATCATGAGCGAATAAGATTAGCTAGACAAAAAATGAAGTTAAGTCAAAAAGATGTCTCTATTCAAACCAAAGTTTCCGTTTCAGAGCTTCAGAGTATTGAAACGGGAAAAATGAGACCTCCTGATAAGATAATAGAAAAGCTAGAGAAATTCTTTGATATAAAAATCACTGAGGAAGTAAAAGCTTATAGACCTCAAGATCAGAAAAAAGGACCTGCCTTTCAAACTCTTGGTGATATTGTGGTTATTAAAAAGAAGAATGATGAAGACTAGTTTTTCATTTTTATGAAAATGATTCAACATTCATTTTTGAAGAAAGGTCACTAATGAGAGATTCTGCTTCTTTTAAAGGCAATTTGATGGTATAAAGACGCTTTTTAGTTCTGAATTTTAACTTAATTGTATCTTTACTTCTTTTTGTTCGAAGCTCTCCGCCATGTTCAATAGTCAATTGAATAATTTCTTCTAATCTATCTTTTGTAATCCCTTGAGGCATTTTCTATCGTGATGTATCTTTAGATTTTTCTTAAAAAAGTTTTGATTCAATTGTTTTCTTGATTGTTTTCAAAAAACTATAAAAGTATCATTAAGACATATTGCTGCGTAGACCTAATGACAGATAGTTATATCCCTTCTAAAGACCAGTGTCTTGAGATTCTAAAAAAGCATAATACACCACTTCAAGTTATTCAGCATTGTTTGTGCGTGACTAAAATTGCTGAAGAGTTCTGTCAAAGAATATCTGATATAGATATCCAATTGATAATTGCGGGATCTATGTTGCACGATATAGGTAGATCTGTTAATCATTCCATTTTTCATGCAGTTAAAGGAGCAGCAATTCTTGAATATGAGGGAGTAGATCCACGTGTTCTGTCAATTGTTTTGAAACACATAGGAACAGGAATTACTGAAGAGGAGGCGAATGAATTAGGTTTGCCTTCACAAAATTATCTACCTCAAACTGCTGAAGAGTTAATTGTTTCTTACTCTGATAATCTTGCTTGCGGAATGCGAAAATGTACATTTAAGGAAACGTTAGAGAGCTTCATTAAGAAATTTGGATCGGAATCTCATGTTGTTAAAGGGTTTTACAAACAGAGAGAGCTAATTGAAAAAATGATTTCTCTTGGTAAGAAAATCTGATTTTTGTGAGAATATTTTCTTAAATGAATCCAGTAGTTACTCTAGCAGCTGTTTCTTTCTCTCCAGAGATTTTCTTGAGTGCATCCAAGAAATCATCATTAACTACATGATCTTTGTTGGTTCTAATGGCAAACATTCCAGCTTCTGTACAGATGTTTTTGATATCTGCACCACTTGTTCCTTCTGTCATTTGCACAAGATAATCGATATCGATGTCTCCTTTAATGGTCATTCCTGATGAATGAATTTTGAATATTTCTGTACGGCCTTCTACATTAGGCATTGGTATTTCAATAATTCTATCAAATCTACCAGGACGTAACATAGCAGGATCTAGGATATCTATCCTGTTTGTTGCTGCTACAACTTTGACATCACCTCTTGGATTGAAACCATCTAATTCAGAGAGTAATTGCATCAAAGTTCTTTGTACTTCTCGATCTCCGCTGGTTGCTAAATCCAATCTTCTGCTACCAATAGCATCTAATTCATCAATGAACAAGATGCTAGGTGCATTTTCTCGAGCAAATTCAAAGATCTCTCTTACCAATCTTGCTCCTTCTCCAATGAATTTCTGAACTAATTCACTGCCTATGAGTCTGATGAATGCAGCTTGTGTTTCATTAGCTACAGCTTTAGCTAAAAGAGTTTTACCAGTTCCAGGAGCTCCATGTAATAAGACACCTTTAGGTGGATCAATACCTATTTTTTCAAATAATTCAGGTTTTAACAAAGGAAGCTCTACTGTTTCCTTTAATTCTTGAATTTGAGGTTCTAATCCTCCAATATCTGAATATTTTTCATTTGGTCTTTCAATCAATTCCATCTTTTGAACCATTGGATCTTGGGTTGGAGGTAAGGTATTTACTATGGCAAATGTTCGTTGATTCAATGCTACTCTTGTGTCTGGTTTGAGCTCATTAATATCAACTTGACGTGATATTGAGACCACCAAATTTGGACCAGTAGTACTTCTAACCACAGCAGATTTATTATCAAGTACTTCGACGATATATCCCATAAATAATGGAGGGGATCTTAATCTTTCCAGTTCCACTTTGAGATTATTAACCTCCCTTTGTAGCCGAAGCCTTTCGCTTTCAACCATTTGTTTTTCAGTTTCCAATTGCCTTGCTTGACGTTCAAGATGATGTGCATATGAAATTAAATATGCGGGATCATTTTGGTCAGGTTTGGACCTATCTTTTGACAGCTTCAGCACCCTTATTATTTCTCATTATAGTCTAAAGTATATGAATATAAAAGAGTTTTTTTGGTATACTGTAGTTTTATAAGATTTTTAAACATAAGAGAAACAACTAATTGATTTATTCTATATCAAAGCAAAGTTTCCGAATAACTTCTGAAACACCAAGTTTAAGTTTTATTCGTTGAATCCAATGTTATGACTCTAGCAGTGCTTCGTCTTCTGCATAGGATTATAAGGGATAAGAGGATGACAACACACTTAGCTTTAACAGCTAGAGCTTTTGGTGCATCATCTTTTTTCTACTCTGGAGATCATGATAGTGGAGTTGAAGAAAGCATTAATGATGTTGCTCTTGAATGGGGAGGAGAATTCAATGTTAGATATCTTGAGAAACCTTCGAATTTCATGAAAGAATGGAAGGGAGAAGATGGCATTGTAATTCATCTTACAATGTATGGTATTGAATTATCAGATTTAATCGAAAACATAAGAAATACGTTAGATAAGAATTTGCTTGTTGTTGTTGGGGGGGCTAAGGTCCCAGGTTTCGTTTATCAGTTAGCTGACTATAATGTAGCGATTGGGCATCAACCTCACAGTGAAATCGCTGCATTGTCAGTATTTCTGGATAACATGAGCAAAGGTGAAGCAAGGAAATTAAAGCACTCTGACGCCAAGATTAATATTATCCCATCAGAGCGAGGAAAACAAACTGAAGAAAATAGGAAGGAATAGATTTGTTGCAATTTACCATTTTGGAAAAAACCTACAATGTTGCCAAACATAGTTCAGCAAAAGCATTGGATTATATCTTGAGCAATGAGTTAGAAGAATTAGACGTAGAAATTGTAAAAATTGATTTTAACAAAGAAAAGTATGCAGAAATTACTCTAGATGGCAAAGATGAGATTATTGCAAAGAACTTTATTTCTAATAACCATGGCACAAATAGAAGTGTTTCCACTGTAAATGTCGGTGATCAGCTATTTGGTAGATTCAAAGATGTTGGTGGAGTAAAATTTGGTTCCTTTGTTGATGCAGGATTAGAAACCTCAACACAAAAAATTGATGCTCTGTATCCTCTATTTGCGATGAGAGAGCAACTTGCTGACGGAAATAAAGTTCCATTGATGAAAATATTAAGAGCTTTTGGCATAGTTGAGAACTTACCAATGTTTTTTGAAATTACTAAGCGCGAAATATTGGGGGGAAAAATATGGGTAGAATTAACAGAGCAATCATTAGAATGGATATTCGGCTCTCTGGAAAGAGAGAAGGAGGCTCTAATTCTCTGTGGAACTACAAGAAGGATGATTAAACAAGCACTTACTCAAACTGGACATGCAGAAGATATAGAAATAATTGAAAGAATAGGATTACTCGAGTATAGATTAATATGTAAAAAAGGAACTAGAGCTGATGGATTAATCCCTGAATTAGGTCCTCATCTTGGGAGAACAAAAATAGGAGCTCAAGTTCCAAAGAGAGTTTTAGAATTATTTGATGCATAATTGGAAGAGTGAAGACGATGAAGATTAGTACTCCAACGTTGCTAGTTGACAAGAATCAAGTATATCGAAATTTAGAGAAGATGGTTAAAAAAACAAAAAAGAATCAGGTTAGATTTCGTCCGCATTTTAAGACACATCAATCTGCAGAGATAGGGGAATGGTTTAAGGAATTTGGGATTAGTTCAATAACTGTTTCATCAGTTAGAATGGCTGAATGCTTTGCTGCTGCAGGATGGAATGATATTACTATTGCTTTTCCTGTAAATATTTTAGAAATAGAGAAAATAAACACTCTCGCAAAGAAAATTGATTTAAATTTACTTGTTGAATCAGAAAAGGTTATCCAATTTCTGGAAAACGAGTTGGAATCAAAAGTAAAAGTCTGGATTAATATTGATGTTGGATATCATAGGGATGGAATTAAATGGGATAAGTTGAATGAAATAACTAAACTAGCGAGTTTAATTGAGGACTCGAATATTTTAGTATTGAAAGGCATACTAACCCACGCAGGTCATTCCTACAAATCAAGAACAAAGGTTGAGATTGTTCAGGTTCATATCGACACTATTAGTAAAATGGAAACAATCCAAATGCATCTAGCAGAAAAAGGATTCTTTAATATTGAAATCTCTGTCGGTGACACTCCAACTGCAAGCATTGTTGATGAGTTTTCAAGTGTAGACGAGATAAGGCCTGGTAATTTCATTTTCTATGATTTAAAACAAGTCCAAATTGGTTCATGTTCTGAAAATGAAATCGCTATCCGCTTTGCATGTCCAATTGTAGCAAAATATGAAGATCGAAACGAAGTTCTTATTGATGGTGGAGCAATTCACTTCTCCAAAGATTATATTTTTGACGACAACAAAAGGAAAATTTATGGTTATATCACAAAGGAAATTGATGGGAAATGGGAGTCCAAGATAGAAGATTCATATGTTATTTCTATTAGCCAGGAGCATGGTACTGTCAAATTGAATACTAAATATTTTAACGAAGTAAACATAGGGGATGTGTTGTTAATCATTCCAGTTCACGCTTGTTTAGCTACAAATTTAATGGGTAAACTCTACTTAACCACAGGCCAAGAAATAAAAGCCAAATGCAGATGATAAGGGGAGGAAGCTAGCACAAGATTGTGGTTGAGAACTAGTGTGTGTTATAACTGCTAGCTTCAAATCATATAGTATAATTATTCTTTAAAAACTCATCAAATTTCCTAAGGATTATCAAGTAAAAAATTCACCTAGTTTTGTTGAAGACCAATCAACTAAGCTGAATATTAATCCAAATATTATAGCAAAGATGAGAATAGCAATACCTATGAGTAAAATTTCTTCCAATATTGGACTCCCTTTTTTCTTCTTAATTATTAACTTTTTCAGATAATATTGTACTAACATTTATCTCAGTTTTCTTGTAAAAATATCTATATAAACCCAACAAGAATATGAAGAATTGGTGGGGCAGAGCGGATTTGAACCGCCGACCTACTCCGTTCTTAATGCCCAAGGAAGTTTTAGACATCCGTAAGGGAGTTTTTATGTTCAAAGCTGCTCGAGCTTGTGAATGTCATAACCGAGCTAGACCACTGCCCCAGCTTTAGTTGTAATTTCTAACCCGTTAGTTCTGATTTTAAATTTTTAGGTAATTAATCTTATCCTTTGTCGTTCTACTTACGAGCAATTTATATATCTTTCTTCATAGCTTGCATCTTGGAGTAAAGCTAATGTCTGATCCTGATCAAATTGACTTGAAGTTAAAGGCTCTTGGTTTAACTTTATATGAAATTAAAACACTTAAAACCTTAATAGCGTTATCTGAATCCACTGCAGAGGAGATTCATAAACAAACAGATATACCTACACCTCGAATTTACGACACTATAGAAAGTTTACAAAAAAAGGGTCTGGTTCGCATAATTTCAGGAAGACCTAAGAGGTTTGCTACACTTGATCTTGAAGAAGGATTAAAGAATTTTCTTAGATTTCGAGATCATGAGTATCAGGAAGAATTAACCAATATCGGAAGAATATCAGAGGAAATTGTATCATTGCTAAGCGATCCAGATTACCAATCACAGTTAATAATCAAACCAGATGAGCTTCTTGAAGCGTATTCTTCCTTAGGTGAAATGCAATCTAAAACTGCAGAGATAATAGAAAAAGCAAATAATGAAATTTGTATTTTTACTAATGTTTTTTATTGGTTTAATCAGGTGGAAGCTGCGCTAGAAAAAGCATCGGATAGAGGGATATCAATACGCGTTTTGATGAGTATTGAGGATGATACATCTAAACAAATTGCTAAGGATCTCTCATCCATTGGAGCAAAAGTCAGAACTATTACTAGTGGTTCTGTTCTAGCCAGAGGAACACTTGTAGATCAAGAACAGGTTGTCTTTGTTATTTGGGTTTCTCCTGTAAAGCAAGAAAAATTTGTTTACCGACCACACTTTTCCTCTAATCTTGGTATTACTGAACTTTTCACAAACAATTTTGAATACCTATGGGAGAAAGGTGGAAAACTATCATTCTAGTTGAAGAAGGCGTATCAAAGAGAGAGTGAAAGAAAATGATAGACTTAGATGATAAGAATCTAATTGCAAAGTATGATAAATCCAATCAGCTAGGGATTATGGAAGATTGGGCTAAATTTGTTAAGGAAGCAAGAGAAAAAAGTTTGAGGTTTAAAATTCCACAAAGTTTTCAGTGGAAGGATAAGCTCTTCAAATTCAAAGAACCAACAAATGTAATTATATGTGGAATGGGTGGATCTGCTATTGCAGGTGATTATGTAGCTAGATTATTTGAGAAGGAATTGAGAATCCCGTTAATCGTAAGCAGAGATTATTATTTACCATCTTTTGTTGATGAAAACTCATTAGTTATTTGCATCAGTTACTCTGGAAACACAGAAGAAACACTTTCAAGATATCTAGATGCGTTACAAAAAGGTTCAATGATAATTACTATTTCTTCATCAGGTGCTTTGGAAGAATTTTCCAAAACAACAGGTGTTCCTCATCTTAAAATGAAAGAAGGATTACCACCAAGAAGTAGTTTACCACTAATCTACATTACATTAATCACACTACTTGAGAAATTAAACATCGCTCCTAGTATTGCAGAAGATATAATTGAAACTGAAAAGCTTCTAAGGAAATTAGCACTTGAATATGCACCTTCAATTCCCACCGAAGATAATATTCCAAAAAAGATTGCGTATGGGTTGTTTAACACACTACCAATTTTCTTGGGAAACACCATATATTCTCCAGTAGCATATAGAGCAAAATGTGAATTCAACGAAAACAGTAAAATTGTAGCTCTTAATGAAGAAATTCCAGAACATAATCATAATGGTATTGTAGTGTTTGATAATCCAGACAGAGCCCTCAATGATGTAGCTTTTGTTTTCTTTCGAGAAAAGGAGGAATCCAAACCACTAAAAATCAGAATAGAAGAAATAAAGAAATTGGCAAGTGATAGAACAGAGAAAGTGCTGGAAATTTATTCACAAGGAAAATCCATTTTAGCTAAACAGTTGAGTTCGACTTATCTAATTGATATAGTGAGTATTTACCTTGCTATTCTCTATGAAGTCGATCCAACAATTACACCTAGTATTGATAAACTGAAAGTGGTACTAAAAAAGAATCTAAACATGCTAGAGGACGTAAAGAAGCAAATTCTCAAATAAGAGAAGAAAACTTATAGAGATTATTATCATAACAGAAAGATTTTTAACTGAATTAGAGTAAATTTCAGTGAAAACAGTTTACCTTATCTGTGTATTATCAAAAAAGTGTTGACTATGTGTGGTATCGTAGGTATAGTTCAGAACGCAGATTCTAATATTGGAAAAGAGATTGTAGAATCTTTAACTAATCTAGAATATCGAGGTTACGATAGTGTTGGAATCGCATCCATAACAAATGGGAAAATAGTAATTCAAAAAGATCAAGGTAAGATTGCAGAGGTTTTAGAGAAGATAGATCTTGAGAAAGTGCAAGGCAGAGTAGCTATTGGGCACACAAGATGGGCAACACACGGACCACCAAGTAAAGAAAATGCTCATCCTCATGTCGATTGTAAAAATCAGATATCCGTTATTCATAATGGTATAATTGAGAATTTTCAACAATTAAAAGAAGAACTACTTGAAAAAGGACATAGTTTCCAATCAGACACAGATACTGAGATCATTCCACATTTAATAGAAGAGTATATTGAAGCAGAGAATTTATCTCTAAAAGAAGCAATCATACAAGCTGTTGAAAGAATTGAAGGAACTTATGGGGTCTGTATTATCTCAACGCTAGAACCAGACAAGATTTTCTGTGCAAAGAAAGATAGTCCTTTAGTCATTGGAATTAACAACGATCGCATGTTTTGCGCGTCAGATATTCCAGCATTTCTAGCTTACACTCAGCAAGTTGTATTATTACATGATGAAGAATTTGTAACAATAACAAAGGATGGTTATGAAATAATAGACTTAAAGACAAATAACAAGGTAATTCGAAAACCATACACAATTTCGTGGAAACCAGAAATGGCTCAAAAAGGAGGATTTCCACATTTTATGCTCAAAGAAATTCATGAGCAACCGAATTCATTGGCAGATTACATCAGAATTAAACAACCGGCTGTTCGAAAAATAGCGGAAAAAATCTACGAAGCAGAAAAAGTCTTCTTATTAGCTGCTGGAACAGCACATTACTCAACCTTAACCGGTGAAAACCTTATCCGCAAATATGCGAAGAAACTTTGTAGTTCCATTATTTCATCTGAATACGAAACAATACGCCCACTAGTAGATGAAAACACTGTTATTCTTCCCGTTAGTCAGAGTGGAGAAACAATGGACACCATTATGGCAATTAAACAAGGAAAAGAAGTTGGAGCAAAAATATTAGCAGCGGTTAATGTGGTTGGAAGCACTGTGACACGTCATTC
>JAGLTB010000115.1 GCA_023270155.1 Candidatus Heimdallarchaeota archaeon
TGTACTCCATTCAAAATGCTTCTAGGGTCACTGATTGAGGTATTGGATCGCGGAGCATACCAAATAATTTTTACTTTGTTTGTAGATTTTTGTAGATTGGGTTACTACTCTCCACTTTTCAAGATAATTTTAGACGATCTTGGATATGATTTTGATTTAATTGATCTGGACTGGCAGAACAAACCTGAATTCTTTAGAAATTTCAAAAAACTAACGGGAGATTTGAGTGCCTGGCAAGCTTTTCAAGCATTTCGAGTTGGGTGGATAAAGAATAGACATATCGATTATACAGAAAAATTACAATATAGCTATGGAGCTATTGAATTAGACAAAGGAGCAACAAGAAGAGTGGCAAAAAAAGCATTCAGACATATTGTTGAAACAGAAGGGATGAACAATATCAGAAAACTCCCTAAGGTAGTTAAAAAGATGTTTGATGATGAAATTGAAATTGATAAAAAAGCAAATCCACTCAAAGTAGGAATTGTTGGAGAGTTATATGCAGTTATTGAACCTGCAATAAATCTTCACATTATGAAACGATTGAATGAACTTGGTGTAGTTACTTATACTCCAATCACTTTCACCCGATGGATAGATTTGGGGCAAAGATTAAATTTCTTCAAAAAACATCATTATAAAGAAGCAGTAAAAAAAGCAAAACCTTACTTAGAACATCGCCTTGGTGGAAAAGCACAAGAATCAATAGGAAGTGCAATGCTGTATAAGGAAGAAGGTTGGGATGGAATGATACACCTTTACCCATTTACATGTATGCCGGAAATCATCTCAAGGAGTATATTGCCACAAGTGAGTAGGGAACATGATTTTCCAATTCTATCTCTTGTATTAGATGAACACACTGGTGAAGCAGGTTTACAAACTAGATTGGAAGCTTTTGTTGATTTACTAGATCGTAAAAAGAGAGAAGAGTAAGAAAAAAAGAAAGAATGAGGTAATGAAATGACACAAAGTATAGATAGATATTATTTGGGTGTTGATGTTGGTTCCATTAGCACAAATTTAGCAGTGATAGATCAATCAAAAGAGCTAGTGGAATCAGTTTACATTAGAACAGAGGGAAAACCTGTAAACTCTGTGCAAAAAGGAATAAAACTAATGAGAGAGAAGATAGATTATGATATAGAAATAGCTGGTGCAGGATCAACAGGGAGTGCAAGAAAACTCACAGGAGTAATTGTAGGAGCTGATATAGTAAAGAATGAAATTACTGCGCATGCTTTAGCTTCATTACATTACAATCCTGAAATTCAGACTGTAATGGAAATTGGGGGGCAAGATAGTAAGATAATCATCATAAGAAATAGTATAGTTGTAGACTTTGCAATGAATACAGTATGTGCTGCTGGAACAGGTTCATTCTTAGATATGCAAGCAAGTAGATTAGATATTCCTATAGAGAATTTTGGTAGTTTGGCACTAAAATCGGATAATGCTGTCTCTATAGCTGGAAGATGTACTGTATTTGCTGAAAGTGATATGATTCATAAGCAGCAGTTAGGTCATCCAACAGAAGATATCATTAAAGGTTTATGTGAAGCACTTGCACGAAATTATCTAAACAATGTTGGAAAAGGAAAAGATATCCAAACTCCAATCATGTTTCAAGGTGGAGTCGCAGCTAATGCTGGTATGCGAGAAGCTTTTGAGAAATATTTAGAACAGGAAATAATAATTCCTGAGCATTATGATGTGATGGGAGCGATTGGTGCTGCAATTCTTGCTCAAGAGAATAACGAAAAAAATATTTTACAGGAAGATTCGCAATTTTATGGTTGGGATATTCCAGATATGAGCTTCAATACTTCTGGTTTCGAGTGTGATGGCTGTCCTAATATTTGTGAGATAGTTGAAATTCGAAAAAACGATAAACTAATTGCCAGATGGGGGAGTAGATGCGGAAAATGGGATATTGCGGATTAATCTTTCTTTCTTCACAGTATGAAAAAAAGTAATAAGTAGAAAATATTTTTTCTATTTTCTTTTCTACTCTTGAGGTTGTGCCATTTTCTGAGGATTCCACATCCATATTTTAAGTAGCCATATTGTGCCTATAATTCCAACTAATGCTATACCAAATGCTAAGGCATAAGATTGTGCAAAAGCTATCATCCATGCAGTACCCCATCCAGGAGCAAAATGCATAGCAAGCCAAGGGACTTTGATTAAAGATACAAGTATAGCAATTTCGACGCAGAGTAAAGCATCGACTATTAAGCCGAAACCCCAGAATTTTCCTGTTGATAGGAGTTTTTTCATTGGTTGTGTTCGCATAGCCATAGGAAAGTCGTATTTCATTACTTTTTGAGCAAAAGGACCAATTCCTGGTAACACTGTTATTTTTCCAATCTTGATTCCATTGAAACCAAAATGAGCAGCAAAGAAAGCTACTGGACCGGCAGCGATTAAATTCATAGCAAAGTTACTAGCTAAATGTTCTGTACCATAGACAATAATAGCCATGATAAGAGACATGGGTACAGCGATCAAAACAGTCATGATGATACTAATCCACCAATGTCTGTATTTTGGGTTAAGTCTCATTCCAATGAAAGGACTTTTAGGCAATTCAAATCTTGCTTGTGAAACTGTCATTTTTTTTCACCTTTTTGTTTAGATTTGACTGTAGAAGAAAGAAAAGAAATAGAACCTTTGAGAGTAAAATTTTTTTCTAAGCCAAGTCTTCATTTTTATCAAATCTTTAGTTAGCG
>JAGLTB010000116.1 GCA_023270155.1 Candidatus Heimdallarchaeota archaeon
TGTTGGAAAGTTTTGTCTCTATTTCGTTATATCTCTACAACTATCCTCATTGCTTTACACAGGAGTTACTATCTGGTTACATAAGCGTTCCAGTGGCCATCCTGTCCCTACAAAAATCGATAAAGGACCAATTGAACAACTCCTCTATAGAACCCCTACAACAGAGGATTAGAAATTCATGTTTTGACAGTAACGTTTTTTTATGTATCAACTTAAGATTGCTTGATATTAAGGTGAGATTATGCACAAAAAGTTATTTATTCCTGGACCAACAGAAGTAGATGAAGAAGTCCTAAAAGCACAAGCTAAGTACATGATTGGACATAGAAGTCAAGATTTCACAGACCTTTATGACAGCGTACTTTCTCAGTTGAGAAAATTCTTCAAAACAGAACAACATGTTTTGGTTATAGCAGCTAGTGGTACTATTTTTATGGATATTACAGCTAGAAACTTAATTCGATCTGGAAAGAAAGCACTTTGCTGTATTAATGGGTCATTCTCTGATAGAATGCACAAAGCTGTAGTAGGGAGTGGAAAAGAAGCTGACAGATTAGATGTTGAATGGGGAAAAGCAATAAAACCTGAAATGATTAGAGAGAAACTAGAACAAAGCGATTATGATGTAGTCACTATTTGTTACAACGAGACAAGTACAGGTGTGAAAGCTCATCTAAAAGAAATCTCTGATGTCCTGAAAGATTATCCTGAGACTCTTCTATCAGTTGATGCAGTTTCTTCAATGGGTGGGGATTTGCTCTATCCTGAAGAAATGGGAACAGATCTTGTCTATGCATCTTCACAGAAATGTTTTGCTATGCCACCAGGTTTAGCAATAGGAGTTGTGTCTCAAAAAGCTCTAGACAGAGCTTCTGAAGTAGAAGGCAGAGGACTCTATACAGATCTAGTAGCAGTCTTAGGATATTACGAAAAGAAGAAGCAAACCCCCTCTACACCAGCAATTTCACTTCTTTATGCATTGGATTTCCAACTAAAGAAAATGTTGAAAGAAGGAGCAGAAGGTGTTTATCAGAGACATAAGGCAATGGCAGATTATACACACAAATGGGCTTTAGATAGAGGATTCGGTTTATTTGCAGAAGAAGGTTATAGATCTATTACTGTTACTACAGTTGCGAATAAACTTGGAAAAGATGTAGGAGCTCTAAATAAAGCACTAGGTGAAAAGGGAATGATATTAGCAAATGGATATGGTAAACTCAAAGATCAAACATTTAGAATTGGTCATATGGGTGATCATACCCTAGAAGACATTAAAGAACTACTGAATTATATTGATGAAATTTGGGAGTTAAAGTGAGGTTTTGAATATGCCAAAAATAATGTTAACAGATAAGTTAAACGAAATAATTATCGAGATCTTAGAGGAAGCAGGTTTTGATGTCAAAGTAGCTTGGGATCTACCCAAAGATGATTTACCAAAGATAATTGGAGAGTACGACGCAATTATTGTAAGATCTGGAACCAAAGTTCGAGGAGATTTACTGGAAAAAGCAATCAACCTGAAAGTTGTAGGAAGGGCAGGCGTTGGATTAGATAATTTAGATTTGGAAACTATGATGACTCGTGGAATCAAAGTTGTTAATACTCCTGCTGCAACTACTAATTCGGTAGCTGAACTTGCTCTCACTATGGTTCTCTCTTCCACACGTGATGTGGTAAAAGGTACTTGTGAGATTAAAGCTCATCCTGAAACTTTCGGTTCAGTGAAGAAGGAGCTCTTTTCCAGAGAAATTGATGGCAAAACATTAGGTTTAATTGGAACTGGAAGAATTGGAACTGCTTTAGCTGTCAAATGCAAAGCTTTGGGAATGAAAGTTATTGGTTTTGACAAGTATGTTACTGAAAATCCTGTCGTGGAAATGAAGACATCTATGGACGATGTACTTACAGAAGCAGATTTTATTAGTCTCCATCTTCCTTTGAATGATGAAACTAAACATATGATAAACTTGGAAATAATGAACAAGATGAAAAAAGGTGTTGTGCTAATCAACTGTGCTAGAGGAGGAATTGTTGATGAGGTTTCAGCACATGAAGCCTTAGAATCAGGACAATTAGGTTATTATTGTACAGATGTATTCGAGCTGGAACCACCAGCTGCTGATAATCCAATATTACATCATGAAAATGTTATCATTAGTCCACATATCGGTGCACAAACTGCTGAAGGTAATTACAGAGCAAGCGTTCAAGCAGCTGAAAGAGTGATACAAGCTTTCAAAGATCAATAATTACTCTTTTCTTTTTCTTTTATTTGGGAAAGTTTTAAGATAAACTATCATTTGATTTTCTCATGAAAGCTGCTTTAATTGGTTTAGGAGCTATAGGTACCATAATAGCTGCAGATTTAGCTAAGAATGATTTTCCTCTATATGTTGTCTGCAAACATCAAGAGACGCTCGATTTAGTAAAGAAGCGAGGTTTGAAAGTAACTGGAGTTGATGGAGAGTATATTGCTAATGAAAATCTTCAACCAGTTTTAACAATAGAAGATCTTCCTGCAGAATTAGATTTGGTTTTTATGGTAACCAAACTTACTGAATTAGAGGATGCTTTTAATAGAGTTAAAGTGAAATTAGCAGATAATTTTTCCCTTGTAACTATGACAAATGGTGTAATCGAAGAATACCTAAGTACACTAATCGATAAGAGTCAACTCATGGGTTGTGTTGTAAGCTTCGGTGCATCACGAGCAGGACATGCAGAGTCAATTAAAACCTCATCTGGAGAAATGGTCATTGGAAGAATGGATGGAAAAAAACAAGAAATAGATGATAAACTTATTGAACTGTTATCTAACACAGTTCCAACTGCTTGGTCCGAGAATATTGTAAATGAAAAATTCACAAAGTTGCTTATAAACTTGGCAGTTACATCTTTCGGAGTAATTAGTGGTATGACATTAGGAGAGATGCTAGGAAGGAAGATGACAAGAATAGCTTTCTTAACAGTCATCACAGAAGGAGTAAGAGTTGGCAAAAAGAAAGGTATTCAATTCCAGAAGATGAATAATCTGAATATGGAATTCCTCGCACTGACAAAAAAAGAGTTTAGTGGAGTATCGGTAAAACATTTCTTTAAACAAATTATTGTAAAAATAGTAGGAAGAAAATACAAAAATTTGAGGTCATCCAGTCTTCAATCGATTGAAGCTGGGAGAAAAACAGAATTGGATTTTATAAACGGGTATCTAATTGCTGAAGGAGAAAAATATGGATTAGAAACTCCCCTTAACTCATTTGTTCTTGAAGAAATTCATAAAATTGAAGAAGGAAAGAAAAAACCCTCCTTGAAAGGATTAGAGGAACTAGAGCAAAAAACTAAGGAAATATGGGGAATGAAGTAGATTATTGTTATATACATCTATCAACTGCTTTTGATCCTTGCTCATCATACTCAGCTCGAGTAACCCATAAGTTATTTTCTTTGAATATTTTAAGTGTTGAGAGGATTGATCCCCCTATCCAAGTTGAAATGAATCTTTCTTCAGGTGCTGAAATGTTAACAACATGTTTTTCAGAGAGACGATTTTTTATATCTTGGGTAAATCTTTCAACAAAACCTTCATACATAGTCCCCCCACCAACAAGAATTATATTGTCAATTAAAAACTTGAACAAATCCATATCACATTTTTCGACTGATTCAATTACGGCATCAACAAGATCTCCTTCTTTCATACTAACACTCAGCTTTTCCTTTTCAAATAGAATTTCAGGAGCTAAATATCTTATACTATCCAACTTCACAAAAGAGTCATTTACTACATTCAGAGATCTAGTATGTCTGTCAGATTGTTGCCAAAGTTTCTCTTCAGTTCCAATATCTTGCGAAATATAGCATAATTCCTCTGAAGAGATTCTAGTGTTTTTGAGAATATACTCTCTTTTGAATGGAGAACCATCGATTTTTATACCTTGTTTCTCAATATAATCACCTACTTTATCAACAACATTCATTCCTCCTTTTTGCCTTATACTAATAGCATGAGATATGATGAACCCTTCGTAAATGGGAACAATTCTAGTTGTCTTAGACCCTACACTTACTATAACGCCAGTAGTTCCACCAGTTGAATAAAGTGCAAGTATTTCTCCAACAGAAAAATATATCCTAGGAACATTCAACCTATCAAAAAGAACTTGAGCCATTTGTCTTCTTATCATCTGAGGTATGACTAATCCGTCTTTAGTTTCAACCATTTTTGCTTTGAGAAGAAATTCTTTGACCTTTACAGGTAAAGAACTATTTTTGATTAAATCTTCTCTGCCCTTAAAACTATCTGCTGAGTTTGTAAAGTGTGGCTTTTCTATAAGTAGAATATCAGTTTTTGAAGGATCTAAATCTAATTCAGAGAAAATTAGGTTCATGAAAATTTCAAAGTGATCAATGTTGACTTTCAATTCATCCTTGGATCCTCTAGAAACAATTGCTGTTTTTGTTTCTAATTCTCGGATTTTTTCTATAAAATTAAATTCTTGAATAAAAGCTTCCCCCGTCTTATCAAAGTAGATAGCAGTATCGCATATTAATCTGGGAGTGGATTCCCCGACTACACCCACTTTAGTAAAACTTTCCCCTATATCAATAACAATGCCTTTTGGTCTACTTATTCTTTTAACTAATCTGTTTGGTTCACTTTGAATTTCTTGCACTCTTTTGATTTGTGCAGAATCTTCCTCTTTAACCATCTCATTGCATTTTTCACAAAAATAACCAACAGCTATCCATTTTCTTTTATCAGTACCTTTTCTGATATACAAGGTATTCATTGTTTTCCCACAGTGTTTTGGTTTAGTTTTTTTTGAACTCTCTGACATTTGTATTCAACTGTATTTTAGAACTACACTTCTTTTTCAGATTTTTAAACCTTATTGATGATATATCATAAATCTGATATACCATTCGAATATGGTATATCATTTGCTTTTTGAAGGGATTTGTTCCTTTTAGCTACTTGAACCTATATTCTAATACAAAAATTAAAATAGAGTTTTTAGAGAGGTTGATTGATAAGTATGGTAGATATAAAACCATTTAGAGGGATTCGATATACAGGCAAAGCTGGAAACATAGAAAATCTGATAGCTCAGCCTTATGATAAAATTGATGAAGAAATGCAAAATGAGTATTATGCAAAATCAGACTATAATTATTGTAGATTGACTTTACCTATTGAAGAGAATAGATACGAAATTGCTAGGGAAAGACTAGTAAAATGGCTAGAAGAAGAGATTTTAGTAAAAGATGCTGAACCAGCTATTTATGTTTATTATCAAGAGTATGAACTTTTTGGAGTAAAATATGTGAGAAAAGGATTCATTGGAGCTTTACGATTACATCCATTTGAAGACGATATAGTTCTTCCTCATGAAAAGACTCACAAAGGACCTAAAATAGATAGATTGAACATGCTGAAAACAACAAGACACACACTTGAAACTGGTTTCATTCTTTATTCAGATCCAGAGAAAAGAACAATACGTCTTTTCGATGAAATAGCTGGTGAAACTCCTTTGATAGAGGGGAAGGATGGATTGGGTGTTCTGAACAAAATTTGGAAATTAACAGATCCAGCTAAAATAGGTATAATTCAAGATATATTCAAGGATCAGCAATTGGTTATCGCAGATGGACATCATCGCTATGAAACAGCTATCACTTATCGAAACATGAGAAGAGAAAAAGCAGGCTTATGGAAAGATGATGATGCATATAATTTTAGAATGACATACCTTGTTCCTGTTCAAGATGAAGGTTTGGTAATTTTAGCTACTCACAGGTGCTTAGCTAAAGTAAAGGTTTCTGAAACTAACATGAATGAATTTAGTCAATTCTTCGAGATGGATGAAATTGTTCCGACCAATATTCCAAAATTCTTAGAAGAAAACAAGGACAAACATACATTCGTATTCTATCAGGATAACAAAGCATATGGAATGATCATGAAAAATCCTTCAGATATCAACAGATTCTTACAAGATGTTAGCGATGATTACAAGGAATTAGACGTAGTAATTCTTCGAGATATGATCTTCCATGGAATTATGGGTTTAGGAGAGTTGCATATTGATGATGATATATTCTATGAACGATGGTGGAAAGAAGCTCTAGAAGATGTTGATTCTGGTAAATATCAAGTTGCCTTTATTCTTAATCCAACTAGTGCTGAACAAGTGCTAAAAGTAGCTAAGAATCATGAAAGAATGCCTCAGAAAGCAACTGATTTCTATCCTAAGATGATCAGTGGTTTAACCATGTTAAGTCTAGAAGATGAAGAAAAAATATTATAATTCTTTTTCTCTTTTCAAATTTTTTGACCGCAATTATCACAGAAATTTTCTTTATCGGAATTTTCTTGACCACAGTAGCTACAGAAATTTGATGCACTTAAATTATTAGAAGTTTGGATATTTCGAGCTTCTTCTGCTGGTTGATATGGTTGTATTTCTTCAACAAATGGTTGGTAGGATGAATCACTATGTCTTGAAGGAGGAAATGTCTTTCTCTGATAAATTTTCCTCTCTCTTAGAAAAACATAGACAAGTAAAGAAGTTGCTATAATTCCTCCTATTAGTATGAACAAAGCATAGTATTCATATGGATTTATTACCATTAGGATGATTCCTGCAAGTAATAAAAAAGGTGCTCCAATAAGTCTCCTTTTTGCCCTCCACAATGGACTTCTCCCACTCATATAGAGCTATTTGAGAGGAATACCATAAATACTTTTACTTACATATTGTTAACTTCTTATCTACCTATCTCTTGTTCAATGAATCCTACTATTTCTCCAACTGTATTGAATTCATAGAGTATGTTCTCTGGCATAACTATGTCAAATTCTCTTTCGATTATCCAAGCCAATTCTAACAAATCTTGATCACTCATTTTCAAATCTTCTTGGAAATAAGTGTTGATTGTGATTTTACTCTTCTTAACCTTAGATAGTTTTACAAGGATTTTTTGAAATTTATAGAAGATAGTCTGATACATTTTCTTCACTACATTACTTTTTCATGGAACAGTTTTAGTGGATCTTCAATGGTTTCAGATTTTCTAACAGTGAAAACCATTCTTTCAATACCTATTTCCTTAACCTGAGCTATTTTATCTTTAATGTCTTCGGGGAATCCTATGAACTGATTACGAATAACTTCCTCTTTTGTAGGTTTTTCTTCTTCTTTGTATCTTCCAATGATTTTCTCAACTTCACTATCCAATACTTCTTGACTATCTACTAATGTTATACCTGTGAATAATGAAATCTCAAATTTACTTGGATCTCTTTCATTGTTTTTAAGTAACTCTCTGATGTTCTTGATTTTACCTTCCAAATCTTCAGCTTTTGTATACGGAAGATTTATTCCATCAGCATCTCTACATGCAATTTTCGTCATTCTTTTACCTGAAGTTCCCAAAACAATTGGTGGGTAAGGTTTCTGAACTGGTTTAGGATAGTTTCTACCATTTTCAAGTTGCCATATCTGTCCTTTGAAATCTGTTGCATCTTCTGTAAATAGTTTCTTGATTATTGTGAGTGATTCTTCTAGTTCATCCACTCTTCGTTTAGGTTCAGGAAAAGGATAGCCATAAGCTTTGTATTCCTCTTCATACCAACCTGCTCCAAGCCAAAGTAACGCTCTCCCATTTGAGATATTATCTAATGTGCTGATTGACTTTGCTAAATAAGCAGGATTTCTAAAAGAATTGCAGAGAACAATATGACCTAGTTTAATCTTTTCAGTTTCAGCAGCTAAAGCGCTCATCAGCATTAAAGCTTCGAGATAAGGCTCTTTCTTCTCTTGTTTCTCATCAAAGCCAATAAGATGATCATTTACATGAGCAGAATCAAATCCCATATTCTCAACTCGAAGAGTTAAATCCCTTATATCTGGATAATTTAATTCAGATCTGACATAGTAACCAAATTTCATAATCTCAAAATAATATTGTAGTTTATTAATTCTTTGAATTGTAAAATTTCAACTTTATATTCGTACATATCAAAATATTATTAAGAACAATACAAGGTAAATTGTTTAGCTAAGAAAAGATCAATAGTATGACTTAATTCTAACCTTAAGGCTGAGAAACTCATAAATTCATACTGTATGAGATTTTTACTTGCTCAATAATGAGAAGTAGAAGTGACGGAAATTGAGTGAAACAAATTATACAAAAGTAGGAGAACTAGCTCCAAATGTCAAAGAAGTAAACCTAGTTGCTAAAGTAGTTGAACTAGGTGAAATCAGAGAAGTTACAAATCGCCAAACAGGTGAAGAACATAAAGTAATGGATGTCCTGATTGGAGATGAAACAGGTACAGTTTATTTTTCAGCATGGAATGAACATATCGACAGTGTCCAAGAAAATGAAACATATCAATTCTTAAATGCTAAAACAATTTTATTCAGAAGAAACATAAGAGTGTCACTTGGCAGAAGCGGACAAATAGAAGGAACAGAAGAAGAAATAGACAAAGTGGAAACTGAAAACAATATTTCTTCAAAAGAATATGAAGATGCACGAAGGTATCATGGAAGAGGTTCATACCAAAAACGAAGAGATAATTACTAGCTTTTGAAAAGTAGTATCTCCTTTTTTTAATTTTTATTACTGATAAGATAATTACTTCATAACTGAGTTTTTAATAATTCGAAAAATTGTTTTTTGAAGTTCTCATGCATTTCCATATTTATTGAATTGATATTTTCCCAGCTTTTTATTTTTTTGATGATAAATTCTTCAATTTCGCTTCTGTTTTCAAACAAGAAGTAATATTCTCTTGGGAAGAATATAAGTAATAGGCATGGTTGTTTTCCTCCAAATCTGTAATCTGCTTGATCATCTTTTAGTTGAAATACGAAAGTTTCCATCAAAAAGTCAGTTTTATCCAAAACTGGGAATGGACCAAAAAGTCCCAACTGATTCTCAAAGCCTTGCATCACTCCACTAAAAATATATACTGTAACTTTTGTAATCAACTCATTTAGATTATCTTTTTTAGCAAAGTCGAGCTGATCAGTAGTGATCACTTCTCCTCCTAAATAACCATATTTAACAAAAGAAATCTGTACTGATTCTAAGATTTCATCTGATTTCTTGGATGATAAAATTCTTGCTTTATCTAGTAATTTTACATCTCGAATAATTTCTATATATCTCTCTAATTCTTCGTTTTCATCTAAGATTGGAATAAATTGAATTTCTAGGAATAAATCATCACCATCTTCATCTATAGTTTTACGAAAAATTTTGTGTCTCTGTTTATCTGCAAAACCGATATTAGCAGGACAATCCGGACAAGGAGCGTTTTTTCTTTTAGGAATATAATGCCACCTGTTATAGCATTGACGAAAGAGAAAAGATCCAACCATATCTTTGGTCTTTTGGTTCTCATAGATTATTGTTCGATCCTTTTTTTGGACTGATATCCCAAAAGGAAGCTTATCCAATATCCACTCAAAATTACTCTCTTTTTTCAGAGCTTCCTCATTTTCTTCAATTCCCCTTTCTACGCTTTTATCTGTCATGAGTTAAGCAAACAATCAGTGAACTTAGTTATAAAAATTGATTTTCAGCAAAAATAAAAAAACAGATACATGAATTAGATGTAAACTGTAATATTTGTAAAAAGCAACAAAATAAATATGAATTTTCGAAGATATATATGAAAGAAAATGAGTTACGAAGAACAACTAACAAGTATTAGAGTAAACAAAGATGAATTTTTCAAAACCTCAGATCATTCTCCCCTTACACCTCAACAGAGATAGGTTTTTCATAATCTAGATTATTATGTACCAAATAAAGATCTCAAGTTCATCGTTGAACTCAAATTGTTTAATAAGCAAGATCGCGTAAATATTGTTACTTCTAAAGGTAATGTTCAAGAATATATCAAGCATGGTTATGTTGAGTTTGAAGTTGATTCACAAAAATATATGTTAACTGTCTTCAAAGATACTGACTCTGATTACTTCTTTGTTCCATTTAAAGATAAAACCACTGGTAAAGAGACTTACGAAGCTGGTAGATATATAGAGTTGGAAAAAGCAAACAATGACGAATATGAACTCGATTTTAATGCATCATATAATCCATATTGTGCTTATAATGAGAATTGGGTTTGTCCACTAACGCCATTTGAAAATACATTGAGTGTGGAAATACTAGCTGGAGAAAGAAAATTTCCAGCACATTAATTTCGAGAAGTTTCTTCAAATTAAACAGACATTAAAAAATTCTACACTTATTCTTTTTTTACAAAATTTTATATGCTAAGGAAATATTTCTTGTTTGTAGAATATGCCAGAACCTAGGAAAATTAACCATCTTCATTTAAGAGGTTTCTATAAGCTTAAGATACAACTTCCTTCAATTACTTTAACTATCGTTATTTTCATCGGTCTTTTCATTCTAGCTGTTTATCTAAAACACATTCTTGGTGACTGGATTAGCTCAGAAGTTGGAACCTCTTTTTATCACACTCTCCATGATAGTCAAGGAACTAGTGTTACTTGGTATTTTGAGAATTATAATGATGCAGAATATTATTATGAGTCTTATCTAGAAAATTTCCGCTATAATGGATGGAACCCATATGCACCTCCTTTACCATTCAATAGTGAAGATAAATTAGATTTCTATCTCTATGGACCCTTCTTAATTTATGGATTTGCTTTTATCTCTCTATTTGTAGAATTATTCAATCCTGGGGCTTCTTTAGATTTTCTAATTCCTGCTTCGATTAAGTGGACAGCTATTGTCTTTGATGCTCTATCAGTTGCTATGATTTATCTTATTATAATAGGTCTAAAAACGTTAAAATCAAAGAGAATTTTTGCTCATTTAGCTGGAATCTCTGGAGCACTGG
>JAGLTB010000117.1 GCA_023270155.1 Candidatus Heimdallarchaeota archaeon
AAACAACAAAGATGATCTTGATAAGTATAAATAACATGTGATTATTTTATAATCTCTGATAATCCATTAATCTTTATCATTGAAATAGCTTTTTCTGGACATATATACCCACAGATTCTACATGCTTTACAGTATCTTCTATTGACAACAAGTTCCTCAGAGTTTTGTTGAATTGTCCCTTCAGGACAGTGAAACATACATTGCAGACATTGAATACATTTCTCTTGGTTAATCTCTGCTTTAAAATTACTCCAGCTACCTGTAATTCGAGTTTTCGCTGAGCCTGGTCCTATCTGTTGCCCACCATTCACTTGTGTTTTAGGTATAATTGTTCCAATTGGTAATTCATTGATATCTGGCAACCAAGGTTGTAAGTCAGAATAATTGCGACTACCTTCAGTAGTTCCATACATAGTACTCTCATATGCTATCTCAGCAACTTCAACATTTTTACGTGCAACATTTTCTCCAAGTTTTGATTTAAAAACAGAAAGGATTCCCTGTTCAAGATTTTCAAGAGAAACGATATCTGTTGCTCGAATTAAAGCGCCTAACATTACACTATTAGTAATTGAATGACCTAAGGTTTCACAGGCAATTTTATTTGCATCTATTACCCATGCTTTTACAGGTTTTGATAATTTAATTTGCCCTGGTTTTTTTGTTGAATTAAGGACACCAATTCCATCCGATTTAAGACCTTTTGCTACATCGATTAATTCAAGAAGCGATTCATCTAAAACTACAATCATATCTGGTTCATAAATTCGAGTTCGTTGATAAATTGGTTCTTCATTGATTCTTACAAAAGCTACAACAGGTGCTCCTCTCCTTTCAGCACCAAATGATGGAAATGTTACTGCATGTTTTCCCGCATAAAAAGCTGCTTTTGCTAAAGCTCTTGAAGCTAAAACGGAACCAGTACCACCTCTTCCATGAAACCGAATCTCGAGCATTGAACTTTCACTATTTCAGTTATGATTATAATTAGAATAGATGATATAGGCTATTATTTAAAGTATCAGTTTGATTAATAAAATAACTCTAACTTATATAAATATTCCTTATTATTGTTTTTCGAGTTCATTGAATTTGGCATCAAGTAACCATCTGTTAAACTCAACTGCTATTGAGCTTTCAGTTTCGGGATCTTTGTTTCTTTTCTTTGTTCTTTCCAATAATTTTTGTCTCTTCAGAAATTTAGGTACTATACTTGTAAAATCAATTGCATATAAATCAAAAATAAAAGCTATAGGTTTAAAATAATCTTCCAAAAATTCCTCAAATTCATCAAAATACATCATTAATTCTTTGTAGTTTTCTCTCGATACAACGAAGTTAATAATAGTGATTGTCTTTCTTTTCAATCTCATATCCCTTGCATCAAGATTTTTTACATCAATTGCGAAAGCAAAAAGAAACAAATTCTTGTTAATTCTAGTTGTAGCTAATCCCTCAATCTTTTGATTTTGAAGCATACCCATTAATGTTGGATAATTTATCAACATAGTTTCAAGATTAATATCTGTTATACTAGAAGCATATAATTCAAATCCACTATCACCAAAGTAGACAATTGCGAAACCTTCATCTTGGGCATTGTCAGTATCAAGTAGGGTCGTCAATTTTCTTCACTATCTTTCCTTAATAAAAATATAAAAACCCCGAAAATTCTGCTTTTTTTTCAATTTTCCAGTTATTTCTATTTCACAACTTATAAAAAAGCAGAATGATTATCATCTATAATGGTAAAAGAATTAGAGGAACGAACAAAGAAGTTCAAAAACTCTCCTTACAGAGTTAAATTTGAAACTCTGATATCTATTTCAAAACAGAAAAAAAGTAAGGAAAATATAGCGTTTCTTTTCAAAGTAATAGAAGTAGAGATACATGAGAAAATCAGGATAAAAGCAATCCTAACTCTGAAGGAGTTTGAAGATAAAAAGATAGTTCAGAAGCTAAGTGAATTTTTCTCTTTCGAGAGGGATAATAGTGTTCGTCTTGCACTTATAGAGGTTCTTGGTAGTGCATCTTCTGAGGAAATAGAAGAAGTATTAATTAATGCAGCCAAAAAAGATAGCAATGATATTATTCGCTCAATAGCAATAAAAAATCTCCATGAGCGAGAAAAGATTGATCAAACAAAAATGAAGAGTCTTTTAATTGATGTTATCCAAAACGATCGAGCTACTTTTCCAAAACAAATGGCATTAAGCATTATATCATTTTATTCTAAGAAAGAAGATCTGGACACTTTAAAGCTTATTTTTGAGAGAGAAACGAAATTCAAGATGAAACAACTACTTCACCAAACAATGAGAAACGTTGCATCAAACCTACAAACTGAGTTAGATGTAGAAGAACCCATAGAGGAGAAAGAAGAAGAACCTGATAAGAAAAAAAGAAGAAGAAGGAAGAAAGTGAAAAAGAAAAAAGACAAAGAACATTTGTATTTTTAATATGTCTACCAACGAAAAACGAAACTAGTTTCTTCAGCTTTTCATGATTTCTCATTATATTTTTGCTCTTTCTTGAGAAAACAAAAACCAAATAAACACAAAAAGACAACTGAAATATAGATTGTGATGATTTAAATGGCACAGAGTGTTAATATTTCTGAAGATGAGCTGGAACTCATTAATCAATTTCTAATGAATCTTGAAACAATTGTTAATGAACAAAAACAATGGGAAATTGAGACAATTATTGAGGGAGAGGGATTAGAGGGGGTAATTCAAGCTTTTCTAAGTATGATAATAGCCAATTTTGATAAGGAACTTGCAAGATTCAGAGTATATCCTAGATTTGTTAAGAAACTTGAAAATGGTAAGTTCAGAATACATAGCTCCACAAGAGTCTCTCCAACAGATAATATAGATATGACTTGGACACTTAAGCATCCAAAAGGGGAGTTTCAGAAATTAGTAATAGAAAGTGTAAATTCAATGACAGTTCCTCTTTATGAAGAATCTCAAAGAGAAAGAACAGAAATAACAAGGCAAGATGAAAAATGGAAAGGATTTATGCGAGCGATTGACAAAGTCAAATTAGTTAACAGAATATATATGAAAATTAAAGAAGAACAGGGAAAAGCAAAAGCAAAAGCATTTTTCAATGATAAAGAGCAATTTGATGAGGAATTGGATGATTTGTTCGGTTTTCTAGAAGGCCAATTCAAAATAACTGCTTACATCGCTGTCATTGGATCAAATGTTTATGGATGGAAGGGAGTTATCATGAAAAAGAATAAGAATTATGAAGTAGTTTTTGATGATTATCGTGATTTGGACGCACTGGAATCTCTCACAGATGTGAACAAGATGACTGAAGAGGAATACTTGGATTTGATTGCCTATCAGTGGAAAGAAAGAACGAAAAAACATAAGCTGTTGATTGAAATAGATGCTGATAAGGAAAAGCAGAGATTGACATTTAAAATCATGAAAAAACCTCCAACTCCTAAAACACCTAAGAAACTAGTTAAGGGAGAAAGAACGGTAAAAAAGAAAACACCTAAAAAAAACTAGTCCCAAGAAGAAGAAATGATTCTTGTTAGTTATCTATAAATAGGTTGGAGAAAATTTTATTACTTGGTAAGTCATATTTGTGAGCATAAAGAATAATATGCAAGGGGAGAAAAAAATGAAATCAAAGAATTTTGTATTATTTTCTGGAATTATTTTCTGTATTATTATATCGCTTTCAGGATTGAGTATAGCAAAAGATTCATCAAATAATGATAACGAATATTTCGATCAATGGAATTACAAATTTGAGGTTCCTCGGATGTATACTGAAATCAAAATCAATGAAGACGGTTCAATAGATATATTCTATGAAATTGATTTTGTAAATGGTGCTTCCCAAACAATCGATATCATAGATATCGGATTTCCGAATGTTTACTATAAACTTGATTCAGTTAAAGCCTGGTTAGATGGAGAGGAAGTAACAGATGTTAGAAGAAGTGAATACATAGAAATTGGAGTGGAGATCCATTTGGATAATGTGGGATATATTCCTACTGGTGGATCTGCTACGTTACAAGTAGAGTGTAAAGATCGAAAAATGGTTTTCCCTGATGAAGTTGAAGGTCAAGCTTCAGTAGTCTTCTTCCAAACATGGTTTAGTAGTCAATTTACCAGTGGTAGTACAGATAGAACCGTACGTTTCTATTTTCCTGATGATTTAACTGACACTGCTGAGGTTCAAAGAAGGATAGATTTTGGGTCAGCTTTGACATATGGTAGTTCTCTGGAAGGACCCTATGTAGAATTTAATCAAGCAGCAGGATCACCTTCTTCGTCTTATAAAGTTGGAGTAGCTTTTCCAGAAGAATATTCTAAAGTATATGATCCTTTTTGGACATTACAAGTCTTTGGAACTATTTATGAAAACATGGGAACAGCAGTTTTTGTATTAATCATTATTGCAATTATTGCATTAGTTTTCATAAATAAAATAAGAAAAGCAAGTAAATACCTTCCTCCCTCCATCAGTTCATTAGGTGGTGGAGTAAGGGAAAATCTAAACCCTTCTGCGGTGGCTATTCTTCTTGAAAGACCTCTTACTCAAGTGGCTTCTCTGTTACTCTTTGAAATGATGGAAAAAGGGTATGTTGCAATAAAACAAAGAACTCCTTTAAGATTAGACGTATTAATTGATGAAACCAAGATTACAACACTTCCAAAATACCAACTATTAGCAATAAAAGGGATTAAGAGAAGAAATGCAGATGATGAGAAATTTAAAAGAGGATCAAAATCTGGTGCTATTGAGCCAGAACCTATTCATCAAGCAGAATTAAAGAAATCAATTGAAGCTTTAATTAAAGATGTTACCTTACAGATGAAAGGATTTTCAGCAAGAAAGACTAGAAATTATTATGAGAAAATTGTTGAAAAAGCATGGTTAGATATGCAGAAATCAAATCCTGAATTACAGAATGCTTTTCTGTGGATAATGGTTGATGCAGATTATGAAGGAAGACTAGAAAAACAATATGATACCTATTATTACCCACATTGGTATACTAGAAATTACTTTTTCTACATAGGAAGACCTTATACTAGAGGGTCAAGTACTAGAGCTTTCAGAAGAATTACGTCTCCTGGAAAAATCAAAACTATGGCACCAATTCGAAGCTTTTCGAGAGGTTTAATACAAAAGCCAAGTTCGTTTCATAAATCAATTCAAAGGATAACTCGACCAGCAAGTTCTTCTAGAAGTGGAGGTAGAAGCTACAGTGGAGGAGGTTGTGCATGTGCGTGTGCATGTGCTTGTGCTTGTGCAGGAGGCGGTAGATAATGTCTAAATCTAAAATGCAACATTTGAGAAATATAGATTCTTTTGCTAGAATGCATCTAAGAAAAGAGAAAAAAGGTAAAGGTATATTATTAGTAAATGCTACAAGAATATTTTACTTAAACAAAACTGCTACTAAATTTATCGAAAAGATAATTGCAGGTAAAGATGATGAAGTAATAATTCGTGAAATGAAAAGAAAATACAGGGTTTCGAGAGAACAATTAGAAACTGATCTGAATACATTGAAACAGAACATTAACGAATTAATGGTTAAACCAGATATTGATCCAGTGCAAGATTTAGATCAAGACATTCTTCCGCTTCATGAAACTCCTTTCTCTGCACCTCTTAGGATGGATTTAGCTCTCACTTATGGTTGTAACAATAAGTGCACAAAATGCTATGTTGAGAGTCCTCGAGAAATACAAGAATTATCTACAGAAGATTGGAAAGTAGCTTTGGATAAGTTATGGAATATAGGAATTCCTCATGTAATATTTACTGGAGGGGAACCCACATTAAGAGACGACTTACCTCAGTTAGTAGAATATGCAGAGGATTTGGGTATAATCACCGGATTGGTTACTAATGGAAGAAAATTGAAAGATAAGAAACTTGTTGATAATTTGATAACTGCAGGTATTGATCACTTCCAACTAACAATAGAAAGCCATGATGAGAAAATCCATGATGAAATGAGTGCTTCAAAAGGAGCTTGGAAAGAGACTGTCCAGGCAATCAAGAACATCGTACCTACTCCTGTATATATAATGACAAATACAACTCTTACTCCTTATAATATCAAAGACATAGAGAAAACTATCGAATTTCTAGCATCCTTAGGAATCGATCATTTCGCTGCAAATAGCATTATAAAATCTGGAGGAGGAAAACAGGAAGATTTGGCTCTTTCAATTGAGGAGTTGGATGACGTATTAACAAGAATTATGAAAAAGGCGGAAGAACTCAAAATGAGTTTTCTCTGGTACAGTCCAACTAGATATTGTGATTTTAATCCAATTGAGAAAGATCTTGGTATGAAACAATGTTCAGCAGCTCACATAGCAATGGCGATAGAACCAGATGGCGCAGTTATACCATGTCAAAGCTACTTTGAACCTCTTGGAAATATCCTCACAACAAAGTGGAGAAAGATTTGGAACCACAAAACTGCGAAATATCTAAGAAAAATGCAGTATCTTACAGAAGAGTGTCTTGATTGTCCTGAAAGAGAACTATGTGGAGGAGGTTGTCCATTAAGTTATACTGCTCCATCAAATGTTTGTAGAGAAGCTTTCTCATAACTTCTCTCTCTCACAATATCAGGTGATTGTTTGACGGATAAAAACGATGAAATTAACTGGGGTCCAGAGATTGATGCACAGTTTATACGTCAAGCTAGTTGGACAGAAATGTTCAGAAATCAGATTTACCAAAGAATAAATTTACTTAGTGCAAAGAAAATCTTAGATGTTGGTTGTGGTACTGGAGTAATAACTAGAGAGATTAGAGAAAAATGTTCAGCGAAAATTACAGCTATAGACATAGATCCTGATATGATAAAATTAGCTA
>JAGLTB010000118.1 GCA_023270155.1 Candidatus Heimdallarchaeota archaeon
ATGACGCGAATTCCGTAACCTCGATCATTATAAATTCCAGCAGATTCTACTTCCCCATCTCTTGTTGAAGTATTTTCATATTTATACCCAAATACTCTTACCTCAGCAAAGGATGCTCCTCCCTTTTCTGCTTTTTCTAAACCTTTAGCTATAAAATCGTCCATATATTTCAGAATAACCTTTATCGTTCTATTTAAATTTGTATCGAAAAGAAGATAACTGGTTTTTTTATTCTGTATAAAGTAAACAACTCTTTTAAATATCTCAGAATCCTTTCATAAACCGAGTTATGGGGAATTAAATTTGTCAGTAAATGCTACTATTCAAGAAGACGATACTAAATTCAAACAATACATGTTCTTTTGGGGAGGCCAATTATTTAGCATGTTAGGATCAAATATAGTTCAGTTTGTTCTTATCCTCTGGATTTCATTTGAAACAGAGAGTGAATTGATGCTAGGTCTCTCTTCTCTCGTTGCTTTTGGACCTTTTCTAGTTCTTGGTCCGATAGCTGGTGTATTAGTTGATAGATTAAACAAGAAATTAATTATATTTTCAGCTGATGCAACTATAGCTATCACAACAGTTGCAGCAATAATACTATTTTACACAAATTACATGACTCTGTATTGGTTTTTTATAATAATCGCAATCCGTGGAATTGGTGATACTTTCCATTATACAGCTGTAGGTGCAATGATGCCAACCATGGTTCCTCAAAAGCATCTAAGCAGAATGAACGGAATTAATTCTCTAGCAAATGGTGTTGTCAGAATAATAGGACCTGCAATAGCTGCAGGTTTTCTTGCAATTGGTGGAGGGGGTCTATTACGACACGCTCATCTTCTTTGGATGGACATAGCTACTTTTGCAATAGCGATAGTACCTTTAATAATGATAACAATTCCCAAAGTTTCATCAGCATTAGAAAAAGGAGAAAAGATCTCATTCTTCAAGGATTTCAAAGATGCTCTCCTCACGATTAAAGGAATAAATGGTTTATTCCCACTTCTAATTATGTTTATGTTTGTGAATTTCTTTTTTACACCATTCGGGACACTATTACCACTCTTTGTTGTAAAAACTCATTTTGGTTTTGAAGCAGATTATGCAATTGTTGTTGCCTTTTTACAAGCTGGAACAGTTATTGGAACTTGATAATGACTTTCTTCAAAGGTTTCAAAAAGAAGGCATTAAGTAGCTATCTTGCAATAATGTGGGCATTTTCAATCTTTACTACCTTGTATTTTCTACCTTCCAATGAACTATGGATGGTAAATGGGAAATTCTGGATTATGGGGGCAATAACCTTCCTCATAGTTGTTGTACTTCCAATGATTAATGTATCACTGATTACAGCTTTTCAGATAATAATTCCTCAGGAAAAACTTGGGAGAACAATGAGTGTACTTGGCACTTTATCTTCAGCAATTCAACCAATAGCTATGTTGTTATCTGGAGTAATTGGAGAATATACAGGAATTCCTATTGTCTATCTAGTATCTGGAATACTGGGGGTAGTTCTCTGCTCAATATTATGGTTTACAACCAAAGCGTCATCTTTGGATCAGACATTGAATGAGCGAATGGATGAAATGAAGCAATTGAGTTTAAGCTCTATACCGGAAACACCACAAACATCAAGTGTTCAGGAAAATTAATTTGGAATAAAAATATCGAATACACATAGATTTTGTAAAACCAGAACAATTAAATGAAGAATAAAAAATCCTTGACTATGCACAGAGTATTTTTGATTTTGAGTACAGCTGATACAGTAGTTCATGAAGAATTAAGTTTTCCTTATGCTATGAATTCTAAGAAACAAGGATGGATGGATGAGGTTAGAGTAATTCTTTGGGGACCAACTGAAAAACTAGCAGTTGAAGATAAAGATTTCCAAGATTTGATTAGTATGCTAATGGTAGCAGGTATAGAGGTAATTGCTTGTAAAGCATGCAGTGATAATTTCGGTGTAAGTGATGAATTAGAGCAAATTGGAGTTAAAGTGCAGTACGTTGGCACTCTAGTATCCAAAATGCTGAAAGATGGTTGGTATCAACTAACATTCTAACTGTAGTTTATTACTCCAACAAAGCTCCTTGAAGAATACCTTCAGTAGTAACTGTTCGGACACCCTTTTCCACCCATTCTTTTATCAGATTTTTTGATTTTTCTTCTTCGATTCCTTCTACTGCATCAACTACTAAAAAAATATCTTGATCCTTAAGATTAAGAAAACCATCAATTGCACTTTTTACACAATAATCTATTGCTACTCCATAAACTACAATTTTCTTAGGTTTTAATGTTTTGATTATAGTTGTAGAGTTAGGATTACTAAATGCATCAAAGTTATCTTTTCTAAAGAAAATAGGACCTTTACTGGAAACAATTTCCTTAATCTTTTTTTCAGAATATTCAACAGAATCAATCCAATTTGCTATATCAGATCGAGTTTCGATTATCTTTTCTTGTCCTGAAGAATTCTGCATACAATGAGGAGGAAAGGTTTCACTGTAATCCGGTTTTTCTGGTTCAATTTCGGAATCTTCAAGTGAATGAAAATCAACAGATCCCAAGATTCTTATATCTTGCATTCTTGCATACTGTGTTAACTTTCCTAGATTTTCTTTAATACTTTCAGCTCCTGAAACATAGAGTTTCCCATCCGGATTCATAAAATCATTCTGTGTATCTACATCGAAAAATATGATTTCTTCTTTTGTAGTCATTTTAGTCCAATTATAACATAAGATTCCCTACTTAAAAATATTCTACTCAAACAGAAAAATTCTCTAAACCTCAAGATTGTTTATAATTCGCTTTAATTTCTCTATTGGAAGAGAACCCACCCTAATTACCGATGGTGGTTCAGTAACCAAACTAACTATTGTAGATTCTTCTCCTATTTCTGAAACACCACCATCCAATATTAGTGGAATTTTATCTTCGAAATTTTCAAGAATCTGATTCGCATTTGTTATACTTGGTCTTCCAGAAATGTTCGCACTAGTAGTGGCTAATGGTTTATCTATCTCACGAATTAATCTTAGAGTTACATCGTTATTAGGCATTCTAACACCTATTGTACTCATTCCATTTGTCAGTATACTTGGGATCTCACCTCTTTTATGAAGAATGAGCGTAAGATCACCTGGCCAAAATTCTCTGATTACTTCATGAACAATAATAGGAATATTTTCTGCAACATATGAAAGTTGTTCAATTGAACCGATTAAGACATTTATTGGTTTTGTAAAACTTCTGTTTTTAATTTCAAACAGATTTCTGATTGCCGACTCATTGAAAACATTACAACCTAATCCATAGAGTGTATCAGTTGGGAAAGCTATTATCTCCCCTTCATCAATCATTTCAGTTGCAAGTTTTATCGCTTTTTGAATTGAACTTTCTGAAGACAATTCTATGGTTTCTGTTTGCAAATCCTTCATATCCGGCAATATCTGTCTTGTAACTCTTTGTATCTTTTTTCCTTAAATATTGTGATGAGGAACAACATAAATTTGGTGAAAAGAAAGTTTTAATTCTCTGTTCTATAATGTTTCTTTGATAATTTTATGCAGACTAAAGATATTGAAACGATTCTTATAGCAGCTCCTGGAAGTGGAATCGGTAGAGAGATTACAAAGAACCTTCTGGAGGATGGTTATAGGATCCTAGGTATAGGAGGGGAAATGAGTAGAAAGTATTCGGAATCACTAAAAGAAGAAAACTATCTGATTGATTTTATCAAATGTGACTACAATTCTGAAAGTAGTATAGTAAATGCTTTTGAAAAAGCTAAGACTATAGTAAAAAAAATTACAGGGATGATCAATTTTGTAGGAGGTAGCTTGATGAGTAAAGCAATTCAAGACATTTCTTTGGAAGATTTTAGAAAAGTACTCAATCTGAATCTTGATTCAGCTTTCGTTATTGCTCGTGAAACTTACAAATGGATGAAAGTAAAAGGAGGGGGGAATATAGTGTTCTTTGGGTCAACAACTGGCTTTAAACCCTCAAATAAGAAATTACCGTATGGTGTAGCAAAAGCTGGTGTTCATGCAATGACTTGGTTCTTTGCACATGAAGGATCACAATATAACGTAGTAACAAATACTATATCTCCTGGTTATGTAATGACTGAAAGACATATTGAAGAAATAGAAATTAAAGCGAAATCAGAAAAGATATCTTTTGATAATCTAATTCAGAAATACCGAGAGAAGAATCCTCTGAAACGAGTTCTTTATCCTAAAGAGATTTATCCTCTTGTAAAGTTATTACTAACTACAAATCATATGCAAGGACAAATTTTTAAAATAGATTCTGGCCAAATTCTGGGATAAGAAGCTTCCTCATTCAGCGCTTTTTCCACATACAGGACAAGAAAGACCATATTTGAAGAATGTTTCATGATCTTTTTCACAATCTGCGATCTCTCTCTCAAAGTCATTTTTGTCAGATATTTCTTGTAATCTTTCTTCGAATTCTTCTCTATTTAACCATTCATTTTCTAACATATCTTCAGTATAGGGCATAAATAGAAGGTAAGAAAATAGTACAGGTAATACACCTTCAGCTTCATCTTCGTCAGTATAATTGTCTCTATTTTCTTCCAACAATTCTGTGATAACAGAGAGAATTCTAATCATATCTTTCTTTTTAAACCTATAAATTACTCCAGGTGTAACACTGGTATGACTCAATTGAATTGGATCTAACCATTTCTTATACCAGTCTTGAACCTCTAAAGACTCTTCCTTTATTAAGACTCTATCTCTATTCATAAGAGCAGCATAATGAGATAAAATTCCTCTGATTTTCAATAAATTGAAGAAGGTGAATTCCTTGTGAGGAGGTAAGAATCCAGTATCTTGAAGATCATCATATATTGTTCTATATTCAGTATAATATACTTGGGGAATGCTGAAGACCTTTTGTGTTATTCTTCTCCCCTTTTCGTTGTAACCTATAAGATTTTCAGTCTCAAGTAAGTCAACATCTTTTGCTTGTAGAATCTTTAGATTATGGTAAACTGAACTCAAATGCATGTTCAAGATAGTTGCAATATCACTCGCAGTTATCCCTATCATCTTTCTCCTGTCAATATTATGGTAAGTTCTTTTCGAAAAAACAGCATCAAGAATTATCGCCCAGACATCTACAGCTGTGGTGTATCTTCTATCTTGAGCTAATTTAAAGATACGATCCATATACCAACGCTTTTCTTCGGCTGGGAACTCATCTGAGGACATTCTAACACTCCTTTTCTTCTAGCATGTTTAAGTATTTAGGTGATTATTTATCTTTTTCTCAAACAAATTGCTTCTAGACAAAACAGATACTATTGATTATTAGTTGATTCAATTAATCTTTCTGTCTGTGTATTTTAACATCCACACTACAATGTAGGTTATGATGGCATTGATAAGTAGAAATGCTATCGACAAAAGTGATGCTTGAGTAATTGGACCTATCATGATATGTAATAATTGAAGAATTCTTTCTTATAATCTTTTCTTCTTGATTCAAAGTTTCTGAATACTTATTTGACTAGAAACTTTTTTATTGACTAATAGGTGGGATATATAGTGCACATATTGTGATTACTATGAGATTCCCCTGTGAATTTATTGCATCATCATTTTTGCCTGGATTAAGGATAAGAATTGCTCATCAACTTAGAGATAAAGGAAAATCGCAAAACGAGATTTCTCAACTTCTAGGAGTAAAACAACCTGTTGTTGTTTCCTACCTTCAAAAGAAAATAGCGGATACTGGTAATGAGAAAATAAATCATCACCTAGATGCTCTTTCTATAAGTATCTCAAATATGTTATCCTCTAGAGAAGAAATTAATATTGTTATGAGAACCGTTTGTACAAAATGTAAGTCACTTAGAGTGAATGGACCAATTTGTTCTATTCATAAAAAAACACTCCCACAATTAACAACTTACAAAAACTGCAATATTTGTTCAGGATTTGATGGTTTACCTTC
The DNA here is from genome assembly GCA_023270155.1 of Candidatus Heimdallarchaeota archaeon. Classification (GTDB taxonomy): domain Archaea; phylum Asgardarchaeota; class Heimdallarchaeia; order Heimdallarchaeales; family Heimdallarchaeaceae; genus UBA460. Next base: position 6,007 of record JAGLTB010000118.1, read on the forward strand.
GATGGAAGGTAGGTCTGAGATTCTCCGATATTTAGAAGAATCCTTGATAAATCTTAAAGATATAGAAGACTTCTATGAATGGATCCCTGAGATTGGATCACAATTAGCAGCTTGTGATGAAAATGCTTTGGATTTGGACGATGTTGCTAGTTTTCCAGGTAGAATCATAAAAGTAAAAGGAACAATCATGAATGTAAGTTCTCCTGAATTTGGATCATCTCGAACTATGTCCTCTCTGTTGCTTTGGATTAGAAAATATCAGCCTTCAATTAAGTGGATAATCAGTATTAAAAACAAATCCGATCTGCTAAAAAAACTCCAAAAATCAAATATACCTTTTGATGAAATAATTGATTTGGATTTGAAATGGGAAGAATGTTTGTCTGAATTAGGTAAAAAGAAATCGGTTAAAGAAATCAAAGCTATTCTAGACAAGGGAAGCTTAGGTTATGAACCAATAGGTTATATCTTTGGAATTTCTCAAACTGATTTGTTAAGTAGAATTAATCAAATTATATTCTAATCATGAATTATAGGCCTCCTATATAGCCATACTAAAATTTAAATTCTCCCATGCAGTAATTTTCTTTGAGTATTATGAGGAGATTAGCATTAACATCGATATTTTTGTGTTTATTTATATCAATATTGAATTCTCAAGTATCATTAGTTTCTGTAACAGCTCAGGATAATGAATTAGTAATTTACACCTATGAATCTCTCTTAGCTGATCCAGGATATGATTTTGTCGAGGGATTTTCCAATTATAGTGGAGTTCCAAAAGAAAATATCCGTTTAGTTTTGTTAGATGATGCTAACACAGTAGTAACACAAGCTGTATTGGAAAAAGATAATCCAACTGCTGACGTACTTATTGGTATTGACAATGTTCTAGTTCATACTGCAAAGAGAGAAGGTATTCTAAAACCATATTCTCCAACTACTCTCGAAAATATAAGTTCTGATTTAATAGCAAATTTAGATCCTGAAAATTATGTTGTTCCTTATGATTATGGAATAATTGCACTTTGGTATGATAGAAGTAGAATTAATGATTCTTCAAATCCTGAATTAGCCTCTCTTACACTTCAGGATATCTTAGATTACAATCTCGATGAATTGTTAATCGTAGAGGACCCAACACTCAGCTCTCCTGGATTAGGTTTTCTTTTATGGACTATTGCTGTTTTTGGAGATCCAGAGATTAATTTTGATGGTCTTCTTGCAGAAGATTGGAGAAATTGGTGGAGGGAAGCTTCTGATGATCTGCGAATAGCAGCTAGTTGGGGAGCAGCTTTTGACTTATATGCTACAGAGGAAGAAAATCGACCAATTATGGTTTCTTATGGAACTAGTCCTGCTTATGATGTATGTCATCCTTTATGGGGTGTTGGTTATGGTAATTCACCACCGTCAAAAGCAATTGTTTCGCATGAAGAAGAGATGGAAAATGCTTGGTTACAAATAGAAGGGATTGGACTTGTAAAAAATGCTCCCCATGAAAATGTCGCAAAGCAATTCATTGATTGGTTCTTGAGTACTGATCTTCAAGATAATATTGCTATGAATAATTGGATGTATCCAGCAAACATAAATGCTGATGTATCTACTTGCTTTTCTGAAATTGCAATAAATCCTAATGATGTTGATATCCTAAATGATTTGCTTCAACCATCAATGATTGAGGAAAATTTAGATGATTGGAAAAGTGATTGGGAAGCAGAGATTGCTCCTTTCAGTTCTTTATTCGCATTGATTCTATCATTGGTTTTCGCAGCAACAAGCTACAGTTTGATAAAACAAAGAAAATAAGAAAAGAAGTAGGCAGAAAAGTAAATGATGTTGAATAAATTCAAAGAGAAGTACTCAAGAGATGAATTCACAAATTCATTTATTATAATTCTTGCAGTAATAATATTAGGGACTTTTCTTCTATCGTTATTTTTTATTCCTTTGTTCCGTATATTACAATATGCGTTTTATTCAGATTCACAGTTCTCTTTCAGTATGTTTTTTTCTACAATTTCAAATTCAACAAATCTGATTTTTCTAGCAAGGGACACATTAGCTCAAGCATTGATTTCAACGGTCTTTTGTCTGCTAATCGGAATACCAGCTAGCTACTTCTTTGCAAAATATGATTTTAAAGGAAGAAAAGTTATAATAAATCTTCTAACTGTACCTTTTGTTCTTCCCCCAATAGTTGTACTATTAGGATTCATTGTTGCATACGGAGAAGGTGGGTGGGTCAATGTTATCTGGAGAAATATATTCAATACAGAGAACTCGCTCATTTCAATATTCGGAACCTACCAGGGGATTATATTTGCACATGTTTTCTACAATCTATCTGTTATTATAAGAATGACAATCCCAGCTTGGGAAAGCTTGGATTTTGATCAAATTGAAGTAGCAAGATCTCTAGGTGCAAGTAATTGGAGAATCTTTAGAAGGATTATATTTCCACAGATAATTAATTACATTATTTCAGCAGCTCTTCTTGTTTTTGTTTATACGTTCAACAGTTTCGCAATTGTATTGTTTTTGGGTGAAGCAAGATTTCAAACACTTGAAGTAAGAATTTTCAAACAGATGAAAGATTCTTTAAATTTTTCAGGTGGAGCTTCCTTGGCAATAATACAGTTATTAGTTAACACCTTAATCATAATACTCTATCTTTGGTTTGAGAGAAAAACCCGTCAAATGGCATTAGGAAAAGAAAAAGGTTTACAAAAAACTAAGCTTAGATTCTCAAAAAGAAACTGGAAAATTAATCTAAGAACTACAGGAATTATTCTCTTCATTATACTAATAGGCTTGTTTACGTTCGCTCCAATTTTTGCTGTAATAATTGAATCATTCATACCTTTCTCTGAAGGAGTTTCATCTCTTTGGGGTTACAAACAATTACTATCAAATGAACATATGAATATCTTAAACAATTCACCATTAAGATTATTGCTTAACACGCTTCTGTTTGCTGTGGTTGCTACCATAATTACTCTGATTCTATCTTTACTGATCGTACTTGTTTTACGTAATAGATATGAGAGCTTAAGAAAATACAGGAAACCTCTAGCAGAAGGTCTCATCTCATACATGATTATTCTACCTATGGCTACATCATCTATAACATTAGCAATAGGTCTATTTCTTCAATATAGAAATACAATAATTTACCAATCAGCAGTTTGGCTTTTTATTATACTATCACATGTTTTGATTAGTATACCTTTTGCAACCAGATCAATATTATCAGCTTATAATCGAATAGATATAGAATTACTAAATGTAGCATCAACCTTAGGGGCTTCCAGACTAAGAATTTTTAGAAAAATCGAATTGCCTATGATGATGCGAGGAATTTTGGTTGGAGGGATTTTTTCTTTTGCGATAAGTTTGGGAGAATTTGGTGCAACTAATTTCTTAGTAAGAGACGTATTTGGAACATTATCAATTGGAATATCAAAATTAATAACCTCACAAACATTACAATTACCAGCAACTATGGCAAGTATTTTGATAATTATTACAGTGCTCTGTTTTCTGATTATTCAGAAAATAGGAGAAGTCGAATTGAAGGTGTGAAAATGGTAAATTTGAAACTTGAAGATATCTCGATGAAGTATGAAAAAAAATACATTTTAGAGAACCTTAACCTTGATGTAGAACACGGAGAACTGCTTGTGTTATTGGGTGAAAGTGGATGCGGAAAAACCACTCTTCTCAAAATAGTTGCTGGTATAATTGAACCTGAAAAGGGAAAAGTACTGATGGATAATTCTGATGTTACACATTTATCTCCACAACGAAGAAGAATCGGATATGTTCCTCAGGCTCAAGTTCTTTTCCCTCATATGACTGTAAAGAAAAATATCTCCTTTGGATTAGAGTCTCAAAAACTATCTAAAGAAGAGATTGAAGAAAAAATTCAATGGATTTCTGAACTTGCACATCTAGAAGAATTAATGGAAAGATACCCTAGTGAAATCAGTGGGGGTCAAAAACAAAAAGTAGCTCTTGCTCGAGCAATGGCTATTGAACCCCATCTTCTTCTTTTAGATGAACCCCTTTCCAGCATAGATGCTATGGGAAGAGAAGAACTTGCTTTAACTATTAGACGGATACAGAAAGAAACAGAGACTACTGCTTTGTATGTTACTCATAATCAAGAAGAAGCGCGTTTAATCAGCGATAGAGTCGGAATTATGTATGATGGAAAGATTCAGCAATTGGGAAACGTTGTTGATATTGATTCATCTCCTCATAACTATCTCATTGCGAAAATTATGGGAACACCTAACATCTGGTCTGTTGATTTCATTGAGGAAGAATCCAATGCTACTGTTTTATCTACTAATTTGGGGAAAATAAAGATACCTGCTAAAATCCAAAGAAAGGTCACAGGTATCAATATCCCCCCTACAAGCTTCAAAATAAGTTTCAAGTATAATGAAATTTCCAAAGAAAAAGATTCATTTTTTGTCAAGGGATACATTAAATCTGTTATTCAGATAGATGAAAAAACAGATAGATTTGTGGTAGAAATAGTTTCAAACACTATAGAATATGCTAAAATAGATGTAGAAAAAACTTTAATTACTGCTGATATATCTCCAAATCAAGAAATTTTCCTTAATGTAGATCCCCTGGAGATTCGAATACTATGATTAATGATTCCTTGAAACTGGAAATTGAAGTTGAAGTAATGAAAAAATATAACTTCATGCCGGAATTGATTTGGTCAAAATTAGAAAAGGGGTTTACAAATACTAAATATCTTATTACTACAAAGTCCCAAAAACGTTTAGCTGTTTGTAAGGTATATAGTGATACTGATATAATTCCTCCTGTCATTCGATTTAAGAGGGAAAAACTAGCCTTGGAGCTTTTTGGAGGAGACATCGCACCAAAAATAATTTGGTCGAGTAATGCTAATATCCTTGTTTATGAATATGTTCAAGGAAAAGAATTCTTGAAAATGGATTTAGATCAAGAAAAGAAAGAATTACTAGAAAAAACATTAGATCATATACATGATAAAGCTAGAATAGCTAAATCTCCTTTAAAACAAGATGTTATGGACTTCTATAATAGATTGATAGAAGAGTATGAAAATTCACCAAAAAATTATCCCCCTGAATTGATTGAAGAATTAAAGAAAATAACAAAGATACATGGTAAAATATTAGATTCTAATGAAGAAAATCTAACTTATATTCATGGAGATTTAGTTCCACCTAATCTTCTATTTCAAGAGAAGAAACTTATGTTGATAGATTGGGAATATTTTAGACCGGAATTACCCTGTTTTGATAGCAATTATCTAAATTATTATTCAAAAGCTCACAAAATCCCATTTGAAATGATAGTTGAGAAGGAAAGAAGGGATCAATATATTCAACTAATTGATACTTTAGAAAAACTATGGTATCATGGATATAAGAAGAAAAAATAAGCGTTTTTTGCGAACATTGATAATTCATTCAATAGTATCAGTTCAATGGATTCTTCTTCTCTCAAATTCTAGTGAAAAAGGTTTTAAATCCCATTGTTTTAGTGATAATATTAGTATGATGAAAAAGTGATTGAATGAGCTATCAATATGTTGAACCAATTGGAAAAATCAAAGCTGATATTCATCGAAATGCTAGACATATAGCTCTAATAATTATCACATTACCTCTCTCAGTAATATTAGTTATACCTGCGTTGTTTGTTGGAATTTACCAACTTATGTGTATCTACAGACTCGGTAAAGCTTTTGAACAATTAGGCATCTATTATGCTGGTATTGCACCTTCTGCAAAAAAAGCTGGAGAGTACTTGAAGATAGGTTTAATTCTAAATCTAGTAGGATTGCCAGGAAGCATTTTGATGATTGTTGCATATTTTAAAATTGCTGAATCATTTGATCAACTTCAGAAAAATAGAATTTTTCCAAAACCAGGAAATAAACTCATTTTATATTCAATGCTTGTTTCAATGGTTGGTGCAGTTTCATATTCAATAACAATTTTCTACTTTATGTTTTCATGGGATTTTGTGGGACCCATTATTTTAGCTGTTATTTCAGGTTTAATCTTGCTAGGAGCTATTGTTATAAATGTTAAGGGATTTCTCGAATTGAGCAAGGATGCTCTGCTTATTGTAGAGAGAGAACCTATAATGCAGATTCCACAAATTACTTATCAACCTCAACAACCTGCTCAATATTCTCCTACAGCTGTACAATATGAACAAGCACCTTCATCCAAAATTGAACAATTAACTAATACAAACGTAATTTATTGTACTGAATGTGGTCAGCAGCTTGAAAAAGATACAAGATTCTGCCCAGATTGCGGAAAAAGTTTACTAGGTTCCAAATAACTAGATTAAATCTATATTACTATTTTACAATGAGGTTATTTGTGAAAATAACTATAAAACATTACTTTTCTTCTTTCAAAGCTTCAACTGCTAAATCATAAAAGTAATCTTGCTTTAAAGCGATTGTTTTTTCAACAATTTCAATTCCATCTAAGAATCCTTCCATATTCGTTTCTCCTTCCTCTAATCCATGTGTAAGATTATGATAACAACGCCAAGCGAAATAAAAATATTGAACATATCCTCTAGCTCTATAAAAAAGAGGAATTATTTTTAACTCTTCAATGGATAATCCCGATTGGTTTAGGTATGGTACAATGAATTCTTTGAAATGATTTTTATGCTTAGGTTTCTCTAATTCTGTATACATTACCCATGTTCCAAGATCTCCCATCAGATACCAATATCCACCCCCAAAATCTAGTATCCCTGTGAGTTTATCCTCATTAACAAAAAATGCTCCGGGAAACAAATCCCCATGTACTATGCCTTTTGAAAGAGTTTCCTTTTCTATGGTTTCTTCAACAGTGTCAATCCACTGTTCATAACTTTTCAAGATTTTCTCATTTTTCTCATGATTAGGTAATATTTTGTCAGCTTCTTCATATCTTTCCATTACCCAACTACCTTGTAAACTATTATCATGAATCTCCTCGTGTTTGTAATGTTCTTCAATTTTGGAATGAGGGATAGATTTTGAGATTCGATGATATATTCCTATTTGCTTACCGAAAAATTTCATGTGTTTGAAATGCTCTCCTGTTTCCCTAAATGCAATTGGTTTACCTTGAATAAATGATGTTACCATAATAGGAATGTTTGTTTTATAGATAGCATAGTATTCATTTTTGATTGTTTTGATTGGTTTTGGTGCTTTTACTCCATGTGATGTTAACAAATCTAAAGCTACCATCTTTCTCTGAGCGCTTTCTTCATCATGATATAATAATTTTATAGCAAATTCTCCTCTATCAGTTTCTACTTTGGAATTATCGCTTTCGTGTCCCTCTTCTAGATGAGTAATAGATTCAATTTTCCCAATATCATAATGATTATTGAGTATTTTTCTGATTAGTACTTCTGATAGCTTCTCTTTTTCTCTTTCCCCAACAGCCATAGAATTCATCCATTAATTCTTTCTATTCTTCTTCATTCAGATCTCCTTTCGTAGTGAATCTACATGATGACTTTCCATTTCAACAATATTCTATTTATGATTGAACTAGAATTTAACTCTTTTCGAGAATTAGATTTTTAAGGAAAAAAGCTTATTACCAACAATTTGTTGCTCTTGCTTAATATCTGCCAATCTCTCTTTTTTAATATCAGTTACTGTTTTATTTATTCCAATGATTTCCATTCTTTTTGATAAAGATGAATCCATTTCTGCTAGTTCAGCAATTTGTTCTGTTTTTCTTTTAAATTCCTTTTCTTCAAAGGAGATTTTCTTATCTAATCTTACTAATCCCTTCTCTTTTGCCATTAAATTTGCTTTAGATAAGAGTTTTTGAGCTTCTTCAACATCTGCTTCTATAAGTGATATTTGCGACTGTAACCATAATGTTTCAACAATCAATGGATAAGCATTATTTGATTCAGCAAATTCTAATAATTTTCTAATATATGTAATTAACTTTTCCAGAATCTCTTTATCATTGGTTTGTAATAATTGTTTGATAAGAATTTCACACAGACAAAGTAAAGAATCAATAAGTAATCTGTAATTAGTTTCTTCTTTTAATAGCTGTTCAAGTAAAACTTCAGCTTGAATTAAATCATTAATTTTTGTGCTAAGTTTAAGAACTAGAGCTTGTAGATATCTGAAATTTTGTTCAATTAGTTTTGTGTTCAATTCATCAACAAGAGGTCTTATCTGTTCTAGATGGTCTGTAGCTAATACTGAATCATTTGATTCAACTGCAAGAACAGTAATTTGATAATGACTATAATATATCCCCCATTTTAGATTTTTCTCCTCTCTTAACTTCAAACTTTCCTGTGCGTATTCTAAAGATTCTTTCAACATTCCTTTATGCAAATACACATCGGCTATAGCAGCTAAATAAGCTGATATAGTAAATATATTCCCATATTTTTTTGCTTCTTCTAAAACTTCTTCTCTTATCTCTAAAGCTTCGTCTAGTTCACCTTTGAGAAGATGAACTTCACTAATACTCCATAGAATATATGGAATTTTATGCTCTCCTAACTCAACATATATTCTGTATGCTTTTGTATAACATTCTAGCGCTTTTTCTAATTTACCCCATTGTAAGTACATGATATCTCCGATGCTAGAATAACACCCTGCAACCATTTCTCTGTTATTTACATCTAAAAAGAACTTCAAACATTCCTCAAATAACTTCAAAGCTATTTCCCTTTCTCCCTTGTGTGAATGATGAAGACTTGTGTAATATTTTATCTGATACAAACCTCTTTTACTATCTAATTCTTGGTATAGATTACTTGCCTTTTGAAGAAATTCTGTTGATGAGTCAAGATCCCCTCTTCGCGAATGAATATCACTCATATATCTATAAACAAAAGCAAGTATGTACTTGTTACCAAATTCAAGACTTAGCTTTAAAGCTTTTTCCCAAAATTCTAGAGACTTCTCTAAATCCCCTTTTATCTTATAACATATAGCTAATTGTCTATAGTTATAATTTAGATCATCGTCATTTCCAAGTTCTAAATTTAGTTGCATACTTTGTTCAATTGATTGAATCATTTCATCTGTTGTTGTTGAAGAGACTTCCATCCCCAATTTTAGTCTAAATTGGCTCAGAAGACCTTTCATTGTCAGAAATTGTGCTTTTCTTTGTTTGAATTCAGAGGGAAAAGATGATTCAATCAAGTTAAGTAGTTTACTTAATTCTTCAAAGAAATCATTATATTCCTTATACTTATTTAAGTCCCATAGAGGTAAATACATCTTATAGATGGATTCAAACTCCAACAATTTATTGTTAATTTTCTTGCTTTCATTATATGCTTCTTTCAAAATAGCCAAAGATGAAGTAGAATAGTCTCTCTTGTAATCAAACCAAGCTATATGGAATAAAATTCTTCCTTTAAGGATCTTAGCTTTTATTTTTTCCTCAGTTGAGCCTTCTGATTTTTCTAATATTTTATCCAACTGATCTAATACTTCATAGTATTGACCACCTAGAAACATCTTAGATAGTTCTTCTAGTTTTTCCTCTATTTTTGATGCCAACTCTTATCACTAAACAATATACATATGAAATATTAACTTTTCTTAAAACAAATATAAAAAACTAAATTTCTTGAAAATAGCTTATTAATTCACAATTATGTTCTGTTACTCATTTTTTTGTAACATGTTAAGCTTTAAAAGAAATTTCACGTACGTTTACTTACCAAAATGGCTTCTTTTAGAGTTAGAATACACAGGGTAATATCCTGGAGTTTAGTTATTGCATTCCTTACAACTATTATCACAGGATATGCTCAAACACAAAACTGGTTTAGAGATCAGTATTTATTATCCAAATTACATAGAATCTTCGAATGGATTTTTCTACCATTACTGATATATCATACAATCTATGTTATGTTTTATGTAAAAATAAAACTAGAAAAACTCGTGACAAAAATCAAACAAAGAAGAGGAACTACTATTAATTCTCTAAGACTTGTTCAGAAGTTGTCAAGCTGGTTGATTCTTGTTATCGCTGCATTAATTATCCTTTCAGGGTTAAACGGTTATGTTTGGTATGCTAATACTTTCGGTGAAATAATACCTTTTTCCTGGCATACAACTCTTGATGCTTTGCTTACTATATCCATTTTTATTCATATTGCAGTCGGTCTGAAATTCTTCCTTATGAGAAGAAGAGTAAGAAAGAAGATTGTCAATTATACCATTGTTCTTGTAACAGCTGCTCTTATAGCAGGTACAATTTACTTGCAGATACCAAGTCAAGGGGTTTTAGGACCACCTCCAAGTCCTGATGAAAAGACTGTTACAGTAAATATAGCTTATGAAGATTATGAATTTTATACTTCTGAAGTTGAAACTGTAAGACCTGATATCTTCCAATCTGGATATTTCTCTATGTTTGATGTTCTTGTTCATTTAGATACGAAAAATTCTATCGACCTTGAATATTATTTTGATGAATCTATGAATACGCATGTAATTGATTCGCTGAATGGACAGACTGGATGGTGGTATAATGCGTTCTATAGTGGCGGTTGGAGAGAAATCAATGCATTTAGGATGGATCACTATCCTTGGAAGAACGGTACTACTTTGGAAATTGTTAGTGCTACTGATAAATTCTTAGACAAAGTTTACAATGTTTTTAGGGAAGAGGTTATTCGACATGAAGCTAACAACGGTGACTTAATCATCCCCTCAGTGACAATAACAGGAAGGTTTGGGAGCAATACTTTCCATGACGTAGAAATTTCTGCACACAATCTTCGAAATGATACATTCCAACTTGGTGTAATCACAGCAATTGATGTAATAATGTCCATGGGTGAACAAGGCTTACTAAACTATACTCTTGCTTGGTATGATTCTATTGGTAGTGCGAAAATAGTAAGAAACTACTGGGTTGAAGGAATTAACGATGATATTGCAACTGGAACTTGTGGTTTTGTTTATGAGAGTGGAAGCTATGATTTTGAATTCTTTGCAGGAAACCATATTCACATTCCTCAAGATCATCGTCCTTTGAATTCTCCCGAATACTACTTGACTTTCTGGATATGCCTCTGATTTAATTAGAACTTATTTTAAATTCTGCAAAGAGTTTAAAAGTGTCTTTTGATGCTATTGACTGTAATAAAAATGAAAAAGATAAAATTCGGAAAATCAGATTTAGAAGTATCAGAAATTGGTCTAGGTACCTTAACATTCGGTCATCCTACAAAAGGAATTCAAGACTTTGATGAAATAAAAAAAATTCTTAATTATGCTCTTGATAATGGGATGAATTTTCTTGATACTGCAGAAGAGTATGCAGGAGGGTTATGTGAGAAGTATATTGGTGAGATAATAAAGGAGCGAGGAGATCGTGAAGATGTTATTATTGAGACTAAAGCGGCACCCCCACATATTGGTTATAAGGAATTAAAGAAGGCATGCGATAAGAGTTTGGAGAGACTTCAGACAGATTATATAGATGTATATCTTTTACATTGGCCATGGTGTTATTATCCAGCAAATGAGAGTGCAAAAGCTTTAGATGAGTTGATTAAAGAGGAAAAAGTAAGATATGTGGGAGTCTCAAACTATCACAATCCCTTAGTTGATGAATTAATGAGTTACTTGAAAAATGGAGAAGTAATTACGAATCAGCTCAGTTATAGCTTAATAAGCAGAAGTATTGAGCAAGAAATTTTACCTTTTTCAAATAAGCATGAGATCCAAATCACAGCCTGGGGACCTTTAGAAAGTGGTTTTCTAACAGGAAAATACAATGAAAATAGTGAGTTTGAAAAAAAAGATTTTAGAAACAGAAAACCATTGTTCCAAACTAAAGACAATTTTATTCAAACTAAACCTCTGTTTAAACTGATGGAAAATCTTGCTGAGAAATATAATGCAAAACCAGCTCAAATAGCTTTGAATTGGATTATTAATAAAGATAAAATTATACCAATTCCTGGTGCAAAGAGTATTGAGCAAGTTGAGAGTAATATAAATGCAACTAATTTTAGACTTAAAGATGAAGAAATTAATGAGCTTTCGGATTTGACACAAAACATGGATCTTTGGAAACTTTAGATTTAAGAACAATCCTAGTTATCTAAATAAGGTGTCCTCCTCCAAGAATCGACAAATCTTAAATAAATTCGTAGCTCATAGAGATTATGTCTTCTTTGGGCAATTATGAACTGAAAGAATTTTCTTCAGTTAGAAGAATTTTAAGCGAGCTTTATGATGAGACTCCTACAAAATCTCACATGATCGGTTTAATTGAATTAAATGTGAATGAAGCAAGAATTCTCATAAAGAATTATGAAGATAAAACTGGCTTAAAATTGTCCTTTACTGGATGGTTGATTAAATGCATAGGAAAAGCAGTTTCTGAAAATAAAAAGGTTCATTCCTATAGATGGGGAAGAAAGAAAATCATTACTTTAGATGATGTTCATGTAAGTACAATGATTGAAAGAACTTCTTCTGAAGGGAAGAAAGTACCTATTACTTATGTAATAAGAGAAGCTCAGAACAAATCAGTTTTGGAAATATCTGAAGAGATTCGTTTAGTTCAGGAAAGGGAAATAGGGGAGAAAGATCAATTTGTGGAAGGAACTTTTAAATTCCTAGTGAAGTTGTATCCATTGATTCCTAAATTTATAAGAAAAATGATAATAAGAAGAACGCTACGTAATACGAAGTTTTTCATTGAAAATGCAGGAACTGTTAGTGTAACAGCGCTTGGGATGTTTGGAAAAAATCTTTCTGGTTGGGCGATTCCATTCAGTTCTAATACTCTTAGTGTTGCAGTTGGAGGAATAAAAAAGAAACCAATTTTTGAAAATGGTAAGATCTTTAATCATGATTTCCTGAATATTTCCATTCAAATAGATCATAAAATTGTCGACGGTGCTCCAGCAACACGTTTTGTTTCTAGATTTGCAGAATTAGTTGAAAGTGGTTATGGTCTTGATAAATTTAAATAATCCCTTTTAATCTTGAAATTGAAAAAAAAACTATGAAAGAGTACCTTTATGCAACATAATTTCATAGAGAGCTTTTTCTTCTTGTTTTTTTATCTGGCTATTCAACAGATAATTTTCATATATTTTTTTGCTTTTAGAATCAGAATTTGAGTATTCAGAATTAGCTATTGTTTCAGCTAATTGTTGAATTATAGTATATAGAATTTCCTCATCATTGGAATGAATTTTGAAGTACTCTTTCAATGTTCGGTATAAATTTACCATTTCATCTTTTATGTGATTTCTTCTTGTTATCAGTTTCATGAGCTAAGAATCTTCCATGTTTATAAGTGACTTAGTCGAGGAACAAGAAAATACCAGTATTCAGAAAGAAATGAACAGAAGAACTTGCTGGAAAACTATTCCGTTTTCGTAGCTTTTTCTACTTCTTCTTCTGCTTTTTCTTTATTGAGCTTCTTCTTCTTTTCCATTTCTCTAGCATTTACAAATGAAAGAACTGAAACTGCTGCAAAGAGAATTCCTGCACCTATTGCTTGGAATCTGTTTAATCCCCAGCCTAAGAAATAATAATTAACGAATATTGCTAATAAAGGAAATGCTAATTCAGCTATTCCAGCAATTGCTGCTCGTGTTCTTTTGAGTCCAAAATAATAAAGAGCTAATGGGAGTACTCCTCCTGTTAAAAGAGCAAAATAGATGATACAAACACCAATTGGTAATTGCCATCCCCAATCTGCTTTGAAAATAGTGACGTTTTCAGCTAACATACTGAAATATTCACCTTTATAGGTAAACAATACTACATTAAATACAACTAAAAAAATGAAACCACCGATATATCTTAATAGAGTAAGATCCCAGAAATCCACTTTTTTTGTTAATATTCGACCAAATACTGTAGAACCTCCCCAAAGAGTAGCAGCAAGAAGAGAGCACAAAATTGCAATAAGACCTGTATAATCAAATGTTTGAACACTAGCTTGAATATCAGGAGTTACAATAAAACCAATTCCTACAATCGCTAAACCGAGAGTTGACCAAAAAAGAATAGTTGGTCTCTCCTTAAGGATAAAGAATGCAAAAATGAGAGTTATCAGAGGTTGTGCTTTCTGCAACAAAATTGCTATTGTTGGATTTCCTAGAGCAAATGATATTAGAAAGAAGAAAAGTCCTAAAGCTGAACCACCAAAGGATATGAAGAAAACTGCAAACCAATCTCTTTTGTTAAAACTTTTAACAGCTTCTTTCAAATTCTTGAATCCTCTGGTTATCCATAAAATTGGAAATAGAATCAAGAATCCAAACAAATGCTCTATCATCGCTATAAATGATGACATTCTTGGAAAAGCCATCGTACCTGCTAATCCTTCTTCCCACAGATGAGGAGCTTTGAAAAGAACAGGATATCTTACAGGTGCATCAAAAGCTCTTGCTGCATTCGCTATAGAAATAATAGCTGGACCTAGAGCTTGTCCCTTTAACTTCTTATCTTCACTCATATAATCACATATAGTTTTTGGGAATATTGTAATTGCGAACAGATATTCAGTTACTCATTTAATAAATATTGTTATCCAATAATTTGTAACAAAAGAATTTTAGAATTCTAGGAAGAACTAGCTGTAACATCCTTTGATATGAATTTATCATATAATTCTTGATAAATCGAAACCAATGTTTCTGTAGCTATTTCCTTTTCAAAGAGTCTTTTTTCTTTGTTTTCAGGTTTTCTTCTTTCGAATAATTTTACTAATCTTCTGTAAATTGATTTCATTAAAGACCAAAGTAGAACTGCTGGTAATAGAATGATTTTAAGAAGTACTTTTCCAACTCTTCTAAAGAATTTTCGAAAGTCAATATTATGCTCTTTTCTAACATCGGGTTTCTTTCCCTTCTCTTTTAATGAGAAATAGGTTTCTGTAAATATGGTTCTTATTTCTCTGAATCGTTTTATTATAATCTGTACTATATACTTAATTTCCCAAATAGCTAAAAATGGAGCTATCAGAGGTAAAGATGCATATCCTACATATTTCATTGCGTCCATATCTTCTAATGATTTGATATAACGTTTGATGGGAGTTGCAAATAAAATCTTGTAAAGATAGAAAATTAAATGCTTTATGTAGAGAAGTAATGAGTATAATATTATCAACAACGGGAGAGAAATCCCTAAGAAGAAGAATCCAATAAATTTGAAGATCCTAACATATTTGTTCATAGGTCTGAAAGTATCAGTTATATACTGTTGTGAGCCCAAAGCAAGCGATAGAGCTAATTTCTGATATTCGATATCAGATATTATCTGCTTGTATTTCTTCTCTTGATTTGATATTCCTTTCAATGCCCCAGTTACAATTACAGATTTATAGAGAAGGTCAGTAATTACTCCATCTCTAATCCTTTGGATTATTGAATTTAAAGCAATTTTCACATCATCATCAGAGAGTTTGTTTTTATTTTTAAATTTTTCAAAAGCTTCTTTTCTTCTCCAATAGAAGAATGAAGATTCCTTACTCCAAATCAACAAAGCAAACGATCTCGCAGTTTGTTCAGTTACTTTGGTAAGATCAAACCCTTCTAATGGAACTTCAACTCTTTTTAGGAGCACTTCAAGCATTTCTTTTGATCTGTCAGGGACATTATTTGCATCTAGTGCCAACAAGCCTTTAACCTTCGCTTTTATCGTAATAAATTCATCAGTCAAATCTAATTTGAATTCCTCATATGTTTCTGAGGAAATAGGAGGTGCATCAAAAAAATTAAAGCTACTGCGTCCTAGATAATAAGGAATTGAGAATAAATTCTCTATATCCTGATATAAAGCTGCCCAGCGATATGCTCCTAATCTCATGAAAATCTTACTTGTATTATGAAAAACAACATAAAGAGGACCAAAAACTGTGATAATCCACGATATAATCAACATAATGGTTCCTAATGCTAACCCAATTACGATTGTTGGAATTTCTGGCCATTTATTACTGATCATAACAACTATTTTTTCTCCCCAAATAGCAGAGGGGATGACAATGAGTAAAATAGGAGTGATACCCATACTAATTGCTTGGCCTATAGTTCTTCGTAAAGGATAAGCTTTTTTCACTTTTTGTCCTTTAAGTTCAAGCTCTTCTAATTCTTCTTTAACCTCAACAACTTCTTTTGATTTTTTTCCAGCAAACATTTCCGAAGCTGCTGTTGTTGATTTTCTTACCATTTCAAAGAATGGAACATATTCCCTCAGTGATTTTGGAATTAAGAAATCAAAAATGATTAAGAATAACTTTGCTCCAACAAAAACTGTAGTAAATAAACTAGTCAGAAAGGACACAGAAATGCTTGTAGCTCTTGTGAATTCCTGTTTTTTATCTATGACTTCAGCATTCTCAACTTCATCATTTTGCTCTATTTTAGAAGTTTCACTATCTGATGACATAATAAAACGTAGGAATCATTGAATTTTAATATTTTGTAAGTGCTAATGCATAGAATCTATTGAATTATTTTATCAGATGGTTGGAGATGTGATCCTCTATAGTATTGATTTCTTCTTGAGTACAGTCATATATTTGATAAACTAGCTCATCTATTTTCTTATCAATTTCCTCGTCATATTCTGTAAGCATTTGATTAACATATCCTTCTAATAACCGTTGATTTGATTCAGAAGGAATAAGAAACGGTAGGTCATGAATAAACGTTGGTAAATAATGAAGATATTTACCCATGATTTCTGAACCTGAGAACATTATATTATGCATGTAACTAAACAATTTACTATTCAATAGTCCTAAAATGCATTCTAACGAAAGATTTAGTAGTTTTCCAATATCTCGTAGGTGTCCTAAAAGAAAAATATCTTTACACGCGTAACCTTGCTTATCTATAGTTGCTCTCATTCTCAAAGCGTGTTGACAAATGATGATCTTTTTCTCCTTGAAGTATTTCAAATCTTGAAAATTATTTTTAAGAGCTTTTGATTTTTCTCTATCGTAATCTAGCCAGAAACCATTCCACGTTACTTTATATCTCTCAACTTCTCTATTTCCACCAAAAGGTTTACCCCCCAGTAATTTTTGTGGATTTACTCCTTTTGGAGTTTTGGAAACAAATTGCTCCCTTAATCCTTTCCTATGAAAAGAGATAGCCCATCTGAATCTTACGATATCCCCAAGAGAGTGTTGAGATTGAGATAATGTTCTTTCCAAGAAGGGGAAAGCAATGTTCTGAGGGAAGTAGATGGTTTTATTTATTGTTCTTTCGAAAAATTCAGGACAAATATACTCAGCTCTAGTATGTAGATCAGATGATGAAATTTTTTCCAACTCAACGTTTGTGAGCATTTTAATTGGGTCTTCTTTCTTTCTTTGTTTATTCAGCAGTAAAATTATAGGATATACAGCTGGTTGGAAAACTTTCTGATGAGCTAAATTCAGGATTTGAGAGATAAGGTTCTCCTCTAGAAATCTTTCCCTGAATCGTCTTGCGAATTTGGATATAAGGAATTTATTAGGAATTATATATCCTAATTTACCTGTATCTTTTAACATACTTGCTCCTAATACTAGGAATAATGCGTAAATATCATAATGTCTCCTAGCGTCTTCTGGAAAATTCTCTTGGCAAATTTTCTTTGTTCTTGTATCCATTTTCTTCGATTCTATATATGGAGGATTTCCTACCACATAATCGAATTTGCTTGTCTTGATCTCTTTAATTATATCAGAGTCAGAATTGCCTTTTCGAACCATCGAATTTGTTTTGTGTACATTTATTGTTATTGGATTTTCTAAAGGATAATCAGCTTTGAGAGTTTCTATTAGCACCATTACTATGTTGATCTTTGATAATAATACAGCAATAGAATCTATATCAAATCCAAAAATTGTTTTCTCCGTAAACCTAACAATTCTTTGTGGAGATAAATGTTGTTTCTTACCTAAAGCACATATTCTCCTTGTTGCTCTAGATAAAAACAATCCGGATCCACATGCTAAATCTATTAATTTCGCTGACTTTGAATTCTCAATTGATAATGGATAGTTAAGCTGTTCCAGAATATAATCAATAATTGGTAGTGGAGTGAAAACTATTCCTCTATTCTGTTTTTTTGTTTCTGATATGATTTGTTGATATAGTAAACCAAAAGGGTCATCCTTTTCATTGAATTCTTTTGAAGCGAAAATATCTCTTAATTCTTGATAGAATGCTATGTACTTTCCATCAAATTTCTTTGAAAAAATTCCTGAGAAGTGACGTTTAGCTTTTTCATATTTTTCTGTTAAATTATTAGTATTTTTTAATAATCCGTTTTTATCAGCAATATGAATTAAGAATAACTCCCCCAAGATTTGAAAATTCCTAAAAACAAGATTTCGACCATTAAGATTGTTATTTGTATTATAATAGTTTATTTTATTATATGTAACTAAAAGCTCAGAGGTTATATCCATTATATGTCTTCAGTATAATTTCATTAAAAAATCTATCTTGTAAGTACAAATATTTTTAGCAATCATCAGCTTATGTATACTATGGTATCACGTTTTCTTCTCTGTACAGATATAGAAAAGAAAGCGGAAGAAGATCTTTTGTCAATCTTAATCTCTGATAATCCTGATCCAAAACTTTTCAATTATTCCCCCTATATCCTGAGGAGAGTAAATGAAAAATTGTTAGAAGAGGGAAGATCAATAGGATTAGGATACATATCTGATAGAAAAATAGTTGATTCATATTGGGAATCCAACCCATATGAAATGAAAAATGATTTAGAAATACGAATAATTTATGGTTCTCATGTAGAATGTCCAGATGAAATTCTTCTTTTTCTAAAGGATAACACTGTAAGAAATAAATTGCTCTCAGATCTGGAATCTATACCAAAACTAAGAGTTCGAAATAATTTTCTTTTTAGATTTAGAACACCTTATAGAGATAGTACACTTGATGATATCTGCGAACAGATTAGAAGTTTAGCAGTTGAAAAGAATCTGAAAACTGAAACAGAAATTTTCTATTTAGAAACTGAAATAACTGAAACTGATAACTTTCTAATACGCTGGAATATTCCTGAGAAATTCTCATTTAAATGTTTAAAATGTAATTTCTGTGAATATCCTAGCAATTTTTCTGCTAATCCAATACCTAACAATCTAGGAAACACTGAGGAATTCTTAATTACTTTCGGAAATAAAATTTGCTTTCCATGTAACTTGCCTTCACTTAGTTATTCAGAAGCTATGAAAATATCGGAAGAATACAACTACTCTCTTAATGATATCTCAAGACCTATTTTTGGTAAAGAAAGAGTAAATACTGATAAAATGGAAGTTGGTTTGTGTATAAAACAAAACGATGGATTATGTATCTTTCAAGAAATAAAGACTAGAGAATGCAAGATATACAACCATGCACCTTTTAATTGTAAATTTTATCCTTTTTTGGTTTCAAAAGTAAGTGATAATGAGATAAGTGTAGACTTAGATTTTCCATGTCCAGGAGTTGGAAAAGGTAGTAGTGTTAATATGGAAAAAAAACTCTCCCAATTACAAGCACATCTAAACAAAACTACACAACAATTCGAGACAAGTATGGATGAAATTAATAATATGTGGGGGAAACAAGCAATTTGGAGAGAAGGAGAGAGAGTCACAGATGAAGATGTAAAATATTCAAAAACTGCTTTCTTCCCATAGATTATTTACATATATCTTAATTTTAATCGATTGTATTTTGCACTGCAAGTAGAACAGAGGGTTGATGGTTTGTTAATCAATACTTCAAAGCTTTCTGCGGAATGCATTATACATTCATTTCTACAGGCACTCAATCCCAAAACTATTCCAACAAAATATGCAGCTGCTTTGGCAACCAAAGTTCTAGTAGCCATTTTTGCGGAAGAAACAACACTCCCTTTTAACAGTTCTGCATAACCAAAAACTGATTTTTGATCTAAAGAAATAGGTACAGTGATTAACCACAAGAAAAATGATAATCTTTCTGCTACCATCTGATCAAGAAGATTACGAACATCATATGCATTTGTAAGATCATCCCAAGCATTTACTCTAGGAATATGAACTCCTACTGAACGAAACTGCAGATCATACAAATCCCTGAGTACATTTTCTACATGTTCAGAGATTTCATCTGCAATTTTTTCACAATAATATATCTTGAAATCCTTGGGCAAATGTAATCAGTATCAAACTTGTTTTTAACACTAATAATATTTATGTTAATCTCAATCAGATTTAATTAGAGATTCATTTTTCTTTCATACGATAAATTGCCTTAGAGATCAGTTTAGCTTCTTTTCCCATTTTAAGTAAAATTTCTATCTCACCATCATCTATCTTAAGTTTAAAATCTCTCTCTATTTTCATATTGGGAGGAAGATTATAACCAGAATAGAAAGAACTTGTCATTTTGAGAAGTTTAGTTCTTTTTGATGAGATTAGAGAATTAATCTCAATATATCCTTCTTCATTAAATACAAAGTGCTTTAATTCATCTTTTAATTTATCAAAAAAGAAGAAACCTGTTTCAAGGATTCTTTCTTCGTTTCCAAGATTAATTTTCTGCTTATACTGTATAATATCTATTCCATGATGAGTGAATATAATAGTCGATGTTGTTTTTTTTCCATCTTTTTCTATATTCCCTTCCCACCTTCCGATCAAGTCAGACATATCATGTATTGGATTATAGAATTCCATTCTATTTTTCTCAAACAAATGAATTTAAAAACTCTCGCTTTGATTTGAATCTATCCTTAATGTGAGATTTATGATTGATTTAGAAAGAAACACTGTAAATGGCTGGGAAATCGAAAATGATCTTCTAATCGAAGCTCTTACACATCCAAATTTAACTAACATAAGACCTGAACAGGATAATTTTGAGAGATTGGAATTCTTGGGAGACGCAGTATTGGATGTTTTTACTGCAGAATGGTTGTACAAAAATCTAGAAGAGGATGTGGGGATTCTATCGAAACTCAGGTCTCTTCTAGTTCAAACTGAAAGTTTAGCTGAGATAGGAAAAGAAATTAATTTACACAAGAAACTAATAGTTCGTCCCAAATATACAATCACAACAACTGATATAGAAGATTGTCTGGAAGCAATTTTCGGAGCAGTTTACCTTTCTAAAGGGATTGATATTGCAAGAGAATTTTTCGATCAACTTTTTCTTGGAGATTTGGAAAAGTTTCGTAAAGATCTCTCAGATACAAAGAAAAGAAAAAAATTATTAAAATTAGCTGTCTGTGAAGTTAATCCAATTAATCTATTGCAAGAAATTTGTCAAAAGAGAGGATATGAACTTCCTACTTACAGACTTCTAGCAAAGAAAGGAAAAGAACACGAACCCCTCTATATTATGGAGTGCATAGTAAAAATAGATGCTGTTGAATATAAAGGGGAAGGGAAAGGTAGAAATAAGAAACAAGCAAGAATGGAAGCAGCTGAAGTTATTAACAAGCAATTAAAGATTAAAAGACGATGAATTCACTTGATTTTCTTATTGTCTCACAAGGTTTAAGTAATTTCTTATACAATTATTATTGATGAACGAAATTAGCTTTGATATTCAAAAAGCTATTAATTATGTATCGGAAAAATGTAAGAAAACTGATAAGTATAAATTACATTTACTACTGGATGAACTTGAAGATGCTGAATTAGAAGTGAAAGAACTCTTGTTGATTCAGAATGAAGATGGGGGAATGCCATATAGATTCGAAAGAGATTCAATTAGTACGATTAGCTCAACAATTATGTTCTTTAAAGACATCTTACTTCTAAATCAAGACTCACTAGTAACGGAGGAGTTAGAGAAAGCAATACAATATCTCCTATCCCTACAAAAAATAGATGGTTGCTTTGAGGAACCGTCAGAAATTGGAAAACTTGACTGTGCTGTTTGGGAAGCCCCTGGTTTTGAATCTACACAATTATATTGTACTTCTGTTGTGATTAATTTTCTTTGTGGAACAAATATGCAGAATGTAGAAGATGCAATTGTGTGTGGTTTGAATTTCTTATCAAAGAAATGGGATGATGATAAAGGATTCAGGAGTTATCCCCATTCTCTCTGGAATGCAATACCAGTTTTTATTAGTAAAAAGGGAGAAAATGATTCAATTTCTAGAAGAGGAGCTGAAATGCTTGAAACTTTACAACTACGAAATTATCCTTCCTCCTCATTAGTATCAATGATAGAAGCTTTTATTCATGCTAACCTTGAAAATCACAGTTTTGTGAACAAATTATTCGAAATTCTATCAACACGTCAACTACCAGATGGAAGATGGACATCAGAAGATGGAGAGGAATTTGATCTAGCAACCACTCTGACTATGCTAATGATTCTAAAGAGATTAGATAGAATATAACATATAGAATAGATTCAAAAAAGCTTATATTTCTTACATATCTTCATCAAATATGATTATTGATGGGCATATTGATGTTCTATTTGCTCTACAAAGGCAACAAAGATCATTTTCAAAGGAATCAGAAGTAGGTCACGTAGATTTACCTAGAATGAAGAGAGGGGTTGTTCTTGCAGCTTTTTTTGCTATATACCCTACTGCTAGTAACTATTCAATTTCTAGAGGAGTTGATTATTGGTTTCAACTTGTTAATGATCCTGAAAATGAATTGATACACATTAAAAAAATCGAGGATTTTGAAAAGTGTAAAAGAGAAGATAAGGTTGGAGCAATTCTTCATTTTGAAGGCTCAGGAGGATTGGAATCAGAGTTCCATAATCTAAGAAATTATCATAAACTAGGTCTAAGAAGTATGGGATTAAGCTGGTCCAATCTAAACAAATTTGCAACTGGAGTAGGAATGGATGAAAAAAGAGGATTAACATCTGAAGGGAAACAGCTTGTAGAAGAGATGGAAGAATTAGGGATAATTGTAGACGTAAGTCATTTGAATGAGAAAAGTTTTTGGGATGTTATTGAGTGTTCATCTAAACCATTTATTGCTTCTCACAGCAATGCTTATTCTCTTTGCGATCACATTCGAAATTTAAAAGATGAACAAATGAAAGCAATAGGGGAGTCCAATGGTACTATAGGAATAAATTTCTGTGTAGGTTTCCTTTCTTCAGAGTTAGATAAAGATGAAATTACTCTTGAAACCATTAAGAATCATATAGATTATGTTGTTGATAAAGCTGGAATTAATCATGTAAGTCTAGGTTCAGATTATGATGGGGCGACGGTACCTACAGTTGTAAAAAATATCAGTTTTTATCCAAAACTTCTAGAATATTTAGAAGAAAATGGATATAATAAAACAGATTTGAACAAAATCAAACATGAGAATTTTATGCGTGTTATGAAAGCCTGTTGGATATAATTCGGAAAAATTAGAATGATAAGTAACCAAAAATATGTGGATAAATTATCTGCTGTTGCCATCTAATTTGCATCCTGAATGACAGAAGTAATCCAGATACTTTATTTCTTCTCATTATCAGATTAGATTCCGAATTGTTATTTTTGTTTTGATAAAAAGGTATTGTAAAGAAATCACTTCCTTGAACATCAAAAGTTTTATTCCCTTGACTAGTTTCTGCAACTATTTCTCTATCAAAGTAGAAATGAATTGCAGAATACTCATCTTCTGGAAGAGAAAAACTTGCATACAAATCGATTGTATTATTTATCGTTTTTAGATCAATAATTTTTGGGTAGTCAATCAAATCAATAAGAATGTCTTGACCTTTGCTTTTCATCTTTAATGCAGTTATTATTAGATACATATGAAGAACTTGATAAGAAGGCATTGATGATTCTAAGGTAATTTCTGGATCTGTAGAAGCATTTTCAGATATATCTCCATCTACATACAACAACAGAGTGCCATCATATCTTGAATCTGTCCAATTAAATGGATTTTCTCTAAAATCTTGTATGTCAGAAACAATTAAACTAAAATCCTTTACAGTGATTAATGCTGCAACTGTGGCTCCTGATATCATCATAATCAGAAGTATTAGTGTAATTTTATTCCTGCCATTCATTGTAATTCCTTCACATTGTCTTTCTCTTAAGCTTTTTTTATCCTTCTTATTTAATTCTTTAAAGTCATTTTTTCTATATTGTAATCATAAGGTAAATGTAATCAATTATTATCAGGACACCAGCTATCAACACAGCTTGATACTGCTTGCAGTTGGTTGATAAGTAAATTCCCTGCGAAACAAATATCGCTGATATTATCTTTACAATTGCAAAAATTATATTCATCAGAATCAATAGCCAGCCTTCCATACTTGTATTAGTATAATGAATAATCCCTATGGGAATTAAGTAAATAATATATGGGATGATTCCAACAAAGATTCCTACCCATAATTCTTTGAAATTCAAATCCTTTTTTATAGACTTAAAGATAAGGAAAACTATTGTCAGATAAAGATACCAATGTGTGATAGAGATTAATCCATTTATTATTGCTCCTCCTTCAAGAATGGATTCTAATGAGCTGAAATAAGTGTTTGATACTCCAAATAACCAAGCAACAACTACAAGAAATATATTCAGTTCAATGAGACTTCTAACTGGATCTCCAAAGAAGTAATGATATAATTCGCGAATAGCTATTTTATCCAAAAACCATGATTTTCTTTCTTCTTCTGTTTCAGGGAGTGTTACTTTGTGAATGATATCTTCAACAATTTTTTTGCCCTTTTCATTAAGTTGATAGAAACTTTGTTGATCCTTTTGAATATATGAATCCAAGTTTTTAAGATGATAAAATAGACTACCATCAGTCAGTTCCAATTCTTCCCTAATTGCTGTAAAGGAAATTGATCCTTGTTCAGCTATTAGTTTAAGGATTCTCTGTCTTATAGGATTGGATAGAATTTTCATTTGAGTACTACTACTAATCTCTCCTATCTGAGAATCCATTAACTACTATACATTATTCTCACCTATATAATTTTAACTTTAAAACTATACTTTAGAAAATTAAAGTTACATCTTCAGAGAGTTAAATGAACACGTATTAAATTTGTGGGGAGAAGTAGTTATCGGTGAAAAAATGACTAAAAAACTCACTCTAATTGGTTTAGGCTTGATTGCATTGATGTTTATAACAATGGGATCTCAAGCAGCGCCTGAGCAAGGTTTAGAATACGAATGGAAGAATGGAATTGCAACAGTTGAAACAGAAAATGTTACAATAAGTGTCAATACTTTTGGTAATTTACCTGGTTTCCATTATAAATTAGCTTCAGGCTTGAATTATACTGTTATCTTCAAACAGCTTGTTGAATATGAGGATCTTAATGAAGATGGAGTATTTCAATCAAATGAATCTCTAACTGGAATGCCATTTTTGACATTAACCAGTATTAGCTGGATATTCAGTGATTTTGATGTTGAAGAAACTGAAGGACTAATTACTGCTATTCATTTCAACTTTACAGCTGGTGAGATAATGGGTATACTGTATGATGATTTAGATATTACTATCGCCATGCATCTTTATCTAGAAGATCAAATTATAGACGGTTATGAGCTCGTTGGAGGAACTGAACTCAAATTTGATCTCTATATAAGCGGATGGCCTTGGGAAGCTGATACTAATTTACTAGCACTTCGATTTGATATCATTCTTAGTGAAGGAATGCAAGTCAGAAATCAGTTGAATCAACCAATTGACACAACAGTTGATAATTCAGGCAACGAGAAGAAACTGGAAAACAAAGCTGGAGAACTAAAGCAAGAAATCGCTTTCCAAAACGAAGAAAAAACTGCTTTCTTTGGATATTCAAGTCAAGCGCAAATTAGAAACCAAACTGAATCCCAATTTAGATATGGTGATGTTAGTGCTTCCTATTGTGTTACTGGAGACAATTTGATAAAGATATACTTATCTTTTGAACACTTCGACTATCTAATTTATGATCCTTCGCTAGGAACATATGATTCTGGTGAATCAACTGGTGTTCCATTTGCTTGGATCAGTGCGATAATAGCTCCTATAGTTCTAGTAGCTGCAATAAAAACTTCAAACTACTTCAGGAAAAAATAATTCTCTTTTCTTTTTTTTTTATTTTTTTTCTTCATCTAATGGAACTAATTCTAATTGTCTCCCATATCCAGTATCAATTTCCTGTATTATTCCTTCTTCAATTAATTTATCAACTCTTTCTCTAATGATTCTTCTGGAGGCTGATCCTCTTTCCTTTCTAACTTGTTCTGTTAGTTGTGAAATATTTAGTCTCTCTTTTCTTTCAAGTGATGAGATTATTGCTTTCGAAATCTCATCATATTTAAAATCAGGAAATCTTTCAAGAATTCTCTCCTTCAGAGAAAGGGTTTGTGAAATTACTGCAAAAGGAGCCTTGGAAACCTGTAAGGTAGAAGTTAATATTTGTAGCAGACCCATCATCTGTTTCAGTTCAGGATTATCTTCTGTTACCTTGTGTTGCAGATTGTTAATCTGTAGAATAACATAATTGATTTTTTCCTCCAGTTCATTTATTCTACTTTCTAATGATTCTTCTTCTGACATAGGAAAATCACTGAATTAATTATTTAAGGTGTGTTGAAGTGTCCCAAGATAATTAGTCTTAGTTGCTTCCTAGTTTGATTGTGAACCCTTTACCTTTTGAAATTTTTTGTAAATCAGCTAGTTTCAACATTCTTCCAAGACTTAAAGTGTTGGAATACGATTTTATTAGTTCCCTACGAAGGCTTCTAGGTACACCATCTTTTTTGAGATTATTACCTATCATTACTTTATTTCTTGATTTTTTCATAGAGTTTAGAAATAAGAGATATAGCATAAGATAGGGAAAAATGCCAGCTAAGTAAGTAATGTGCAATGTTACCCAGAAAATTGCCCACATTGTTTTTGTCATTTTTTCACCTATCTTTTACTGAAGATTAATCTTCATCATCTGATTTCTTCTTAGAGATTTTTTCATCAATATCCTGAGGTATTGCCTTCATTGCGTTTCCTAAGACATCAAATGATTTTGAAAAGTTCATGACTATTTCTCTAATCATATCTTCAGGTAATCCTTGTTCTTTTAGTTCCTTATACAAAGAACCAATGCCTTTCGCATAATTTCCAGCTATTGAAGGATCATATATTGATTGAAAGATATTTTTGATTAACTCAGGAACTTCTGATGATACTACTCCAAGTATTTCTTTTACTTCCGCTGCATCAGAAGATTTACCTTTAGATTTCTTTACTTCTTTTTCGATTTTTTCGTTCAATTTATCACCCAATTCGTTTATATCCAATTTGTTTCACCTAAGTATTCTTGATTGGTCACTTATTTTGAGGGTGGTGGTCACAAATTGGTCACATTTAATACTTTTATGATGTAATTCTTACTTAGTTATCATTTAAGTTTTCCTTCTTGACTTGAAACTTTCTCCTAATTAAAAAGAAAAGAACTATTGAAATTACTAATGTAATGATCGCATAAACCAGAGAATATCTCAGCATAATAAAAATCCCAAGTGGAGATGTATCTGCTAAAACTCCTAAAATGAGAATTCCTACTGCCACGCCAGATATACTTATCGAACCAAATATACCATATGCAGCAGCTCTTCTCTCTTTTGACGTGAAATTAGCTACTAATGTATACATTGAAACTGCATAAAATGGATATAGCGGTACACTATAGAGAACCAACCCTAAAATTGCATTTCTAGGGAAAATCGTCATAAAGAGAAAAACTAAATTTTGAATGAAAATATATCCTACTGCAGTTTTAATAATTGCTTTATTTGTAGATATATTTCCAAAGAAAATAGAGATTGGGATGGCGATCATCGTTGTTGCAATCAAAAAAATAGAATAATGGATTCCTTTAACACTAAGAGTTTCAATGAAATATATGGAATTATAGGCCCAAAATCCTCCCATTGTACTCTGCAAGAAAAAAGCTAACACGACTGTTATAGTGAATAATAAAGGAAAAGTTGCTATAGGGGGTGTTTTTCGATCTATTTTTTGATCATTGGTTTCTTGTTTTCGTTGTCTATTTTCCTTTACTAAACTTGCTAAAATTACAGCAACGAGAAGACCAATAGAAGCTATTATTAGCTGAATATCCATAGCAGAATCACCAAACTTATCATAAATAGTGCCTGAAATTGGGCTCATTATTATCCAAGCAACGCTAGTTATTGCAGTAATCTTTCCTAGAATTACTTCTTTCGGTTTATTTGTTACAGTCGTACCTAAGGCATAGTAATTAGCTGATTGAGCAGAACCAAAAAAATATCCTACAAAAATCATAACAAGAAATAAAGTTGGATTAGCTGAAAAAATCAAACTAAAGTACATCAATCCCATAAAAACTAATCCTCCAACAACAAACCACTTCATACCAAATTTATCAGCTAAAAAACCCCACAATAATGTTCCAATGATTATCATTGCGTTTGGAATTACATTTACCAATCCTATTATTACAAATGATTCTACTTCGAATATTTGATTTAACCACAATGGAGCATATGGTGCAAAATTAGCTAAACCGATGTGATAGAAAAACATGCTAAAAATGACTAAAAACTCACTTCTCTCAAAACTCAGCCATTCTAAGATTTTTCTTTTTGTTTTATTATTTTCTTTATGTTCAATCCTTGAATGGGAGTCCATACTCCTTTTTAATGTAAGTACTTCTTAACTTTTATTTATACAAAATGATTAAAAAGCGAAAAGTTGATATTTATACAAGAATAAATCTTTCTGAAAGAGTGTTCGATCATCAATGAACAGTGAAGAACCTGATAGTGTTAAAGACATCTTAATAGAAATGAAAACGCTCTCTGAGATATGTGTAGATTTAGCTTTTGCATCTCTCTTATATTCAGATAGAGTTGTAGCTGAACAAGTATTAGTTTTAGAAGAAAAAATCGATGATCTGTATAAGAAACTTCTAGACTATTTATCCATGTCAATAAAGAGTCGGAGCCAAGCAGAACAACTTAGAATTTATTATGTTATAGGAGAAGCTAGCAACATAATTTCCGATTCAGCAGCAGATATGGCTTCTTTGGTACTATTGGATTACAAAATAAAGGATGAAATAAAATTAGTCCAGCAACATATGGATCAAATAGTGGATCTCGTTCCTTTGGAAGAAACATCTATTTTGTGCGGAGAATCTGAATTATCATCTTGCATTCATGATATGTTAGGAGTTGACATTGTTGGTATAATTAGACCAGATAAAAAACTCTTGACCAATTATGATGAGATATTGAAAGCTGGAGATTTGTTAATATTTCGAGGACCTTTTGAGAATGTTAACCATTTCATCCTATTAGCTAAAGGAAAGCATCATTCCGTAGAACAAGCTAGAAAAGCAATAATTGAGCAAGGGGAAGTTACTCCTGATAAAGAGCTAAAGTATCACCAAGATTTGCTCGTTACCATGAAAGAATCTGCTGAATTAGTTGTAGATTTAGCTTATCTTTATGCTTTTGAAGATCTACCAAAAATCAAGACTCTCATTTTATCAACTGAAGATAAAATAGATAAACTTCAGTATGAATTAATAGAAGAGGTACTGCGACTATTCAAACAAGATATGATTGGAAAGAAGACACTTATGGCATACCTTCGAATGGCAGATTCTTTTGAAGAGATTGCAGATGCTGCAATAAAAATTGCTTTCGGAGTATCAGCAAGACATAAACCTTACACAATTCTCGAAGAAGTTGTAGACGATTCATCAGAAGCTCTGGATTATATTCCAGTGACAAAAGATTCTCCTTACGTAGGTAAGACAGTAAAGGAAGCTGAGTACCTTGATGATTTCATGCAAATACTAGCTGTCCGTCAGAAAGGACAATATTTCCTTTTCCCTAAGGATGATGCAAAGATAAAAGCAGGAGATGGACTATTAATAAAAGAATATTCAAGTCCAGAAGATCCAGAATAACATTGATTCTTTCATAAATGAGAATTCAACCATTCCACTAAATCAGACAAAGCAGAATCTCTATTATTCTTGCCCTCTGTATACATCTCGTGTTTGCACCCTTTATAGATTTTTACTGTCTTGTCTTTGGGCTTTAAATCTGAATTCAATTCATCTAATCCAAGAACCATAGTATCAAGTTCTCCTTTCTGCATAAGCACAGGGATTTGAATTTCACCAATCTTAGGTTTTATCTCTTTGTAATGGTCCATAAATGCTACACCCATTCCAGCTGAAGCAACTTTGTAGTTTATTAGAGGATCATTAGTATAATCAGCAACAGATTCAGGATCAGATGAAATCTCATTTGGATCTAGGTTTGAAGCAGCTTTGAAAGAGGGATATATTTTTGCCATAACCCTTGCTAGTATTCGAAGTAAAGCTGGAATTTCCATAATATTTGTGCCTGTACCTGACAAAATCAGCCCTTGTAGCTCTTGTTGGTATTTGAGAGCATATCTCTGAGCAATGAAAGAACCCATTGAATGACCTACTATAAAAAATGGTAAATTAGGGTGTTTCTCCTTAATCATTTTAGTGAGTGTATAACAATCTTCTACATACTCATCGAAAGACATTATGTGACTCCTTTTTCCCTCACTCTTTCCATGACCTCTATGATCATTTCCATAGACTATGAAATTCTCTGAAGTTAATCTTTCAATAAAATATTTGTATCGACCTATATGCTCGAATCCACCATGAAGAATTTGAATAATAGCTTTAGGTTCTTCAGGTATCCAAAATTTATAGAAAATCTTTAGATTTTTCAGCCCAGTAAAATAATCTTCTTTGTGTTCCATGCAAAATAAGATTGAATACTTATTATAAAATATTGCGTGAAAAAAGTATTTTCTGAAATCTGTAACTTAGATATTCGGAATAGATAAAACCCGAGAAGGTAGAAATCTAACAAAGATGAAGCTTATACACATAGAAACAATCATAAAGGATTCACAATCTCTCTTATTAGGAAAGGGTCAATATTTGTCATTACGAGGTTACATTATCCGCAGAGTTCTATACATAGTACCTTTGATGTTAGGCATCACTCTGATGAATTTCACTCTAATCAATATCTCACCAGGTGATCCAGTTATCATCAGACTTGGGCTAATTCATTGCGAATCAGAAGACTGCTATAATCGAGCGTATAACAGGGAAGCTATAAAGATGGGTTTACTGGATGAAACTTTGTATACTGTTCCTTGGTACACCAGATATTTCGACTTTGTGAGTGATTTATTACGATTCGATTTTGGAGATAGCTGGTATTATACAAAAGCAGGTAATGGAATACCAATAACCAAAATACTTGAAGATCATTTATTCTATAGCATTATACTCAATATAATCTCGTTTATTGTTTCTCTAGTATTATCAACTGCAATAGGAGTGGTTTCAGCAACCAGGATGAAATCCTTTTGGGATAGATCATTAACTATAGCAATGCTACTTGGATATTCAATGCCTCTATTTTGGATAGCAAAGCTCCTAATGCTAGGATCTTACCAATTGTTCAATTTCACGGGGGTAACAAATAAGGATGCCTTTGTAAAACCACTAATGCTAAATGGACAATTCTACAAATATCTGATTTTACCGACACTAGCGTTAACTCTAGGGCACCTTGTGTTTATGGCAAGACTAATGCGTTCGCAACTTCTTGAGATTTTAAGACAGGATTATGTTGTAACAGCGAAAGCGAAAGGAGTATCAAAACGGGGAGTGGTATACAAGCATGCATTTAGAAATGGTCTGTTGCCCATTGTCACCATAATAGGCAACTCACTACCAGGATTACTGGGGGGGTCAGTTATGATCGAACGAGTCTTTGGTTGGCCTGGGATTGGAACTTACTTCCTTAATGCGGCGCTTTTTAGGGATTATCCTTTTATGATGGCTACGAATACGATCTTTCCATTTTTATTCCTAATTGCTAGGTTACTTACGGATATCACGTATGTCTTTATCGACCCGAGAATTAAGTACTAATCCTTAATTTTTTCTATTTTTCTTTTGTATTTTTAATAATAAAAAGTATCAAAAAATTAAAATTGAGGAAATTTTAACCACTTTAATGTAATCATGAATATGAGCATTGGTAAATTGTTTAAAATGTTCTTACTTCCTTTCTTATGGATAGGAGGTATAGTTCTCTATCTTGCTGTTGTACTTGCTAAATTCATCTTTCAGATCTATGAGATTCTTATCCCTCGAGGTTTACGTGAGCTTGTTCCCATTCTTAATCTCTGGAGAAAATACCTGGTTTATATTTCCAACTTATTTTCTAGTAGTGAGAAAATGGAAATGATTAAGATTGAGGAGGAAATTGATGAATTAATTATCCGAGAGGATCGAATAAATAAAGCATATCCTATCCAAAGAGGGGTTGGTGAAACCTATGATCATGTTCTCATCATAGTTGTTATTATTGTAGCTTCTCTGGTTTTAATTCAAAGCCAAACAACCAACTTTGATGCTCTATTAGATGCTATAACCAACAGATTTGAATTCTTCCAAAGACTTGGTGAAACTGCTCGATGGTTGCTACTCGCTGTAATCGCAATTATTGGTTCTACTGTTATGGGTATTCTTTCTTTTATTGCTACTATCACTGGTCCTATTTACAGTTTATTCCACAAATCAAGCTTAAGAATGGTCAAAATTGGTGCTTACAGATTTGCTTCAATTTATCAGAAAGTTGAGGATCTTTTTGCTCTTCCGTATCTAGCAAGCAAGGCAAGTTTCTCATTTTTTGATGCACCCCCTATATCGCAGGAAACGTATGAGGAGTTTAAAATTGACCTAATAGGTGATTTGAAGAATCTGAGAAGAAGATTTACTAATATTCTAAATTTGGATCCTACATCTTTGTCAGACAAAGCCAAAGAGGTTTATCGAAGATTTCTCTCATCTAAAACAGAAGATCGTTTGGATATGACTCAAATTGAAGATTATATTTCACGTGCCTTTGCTCTTGAAATATGGCAAAAAGAGACATCTATGATACCTTGGCTAAAAGAACCTGGATTGGGTGCTTTTTCAAAAAAACACAATCTCTCTTACAGAGAAGCTAAGCAAACTTTTGATTTTGTTACTGTAAAACTCAAAGATAAATTCGTCTCCAAACCATTCTACAGTTCAATTTTACTTACAGGTGCACTGAAAGGTGTAATGGCAGTAGAAAATCGTTATGATATGCCGATGAGTGATATTGAATACAATCAGTTAGCTTTCTCTTTAGCACTTGGAGCTCAAAGATATATCTTGGATCACTTCACAAAACCCAAATTCAAACGAAGCTTAAGAATCAAATTACGAAATCTTTCTTATGGATTAGTGGTTCCTTACATAGAACTCTTCGATGCCTTCGTATCTTATGGAAAACATATAGGAAGTCATCTGAAAAGAAGATTCGCTAAAGGATGGGGTAAAAGAGCTGGTTTATTTCTTGGAACAAGATTTGCTGAAATTCAAAAGGGATTATTTTCTATTCTTTTGGAAGAAGATGAAAAGAAAGATAAAAAAGAGAAACAAAATTTAGCAGAAGCAAAAGAAGTTCTTAAGATGCTCTGGAAAGCTTTCTTATTTTTATTCAAAGTTATCCTTGCTCTACCTTTAAGTGTCTGGTATATGCTTAAGTTATTCTTCCAAATATTCGTTAGCATCTGGAGATATAATCAACCAGAAGCTAAAAAGAAAAGGAATTTTGAAAAGGATTTAGCCAAAGAGACAATGGTTGCTATGTACGATGAAATATATTCAAAATTGGTTTTAGAAACTTACTACTATACTTGAGAACTAAAATTTATGATGTGTTGTTGTCATCTTGTCATATTGACAAGAAAGTTTAATATCTTTCTTAGAGTTCATCATATAGAGCAAGGAAGCTGTTCTATACTCACTCTTAGTGGATACATCACGTATCCTCCTACCCCGTTCGCTGTGCGCTTAGGCAAAGCTTTCGGATCGCTTTTAACTAGAACATTGTAAGCTGCATTTACATCAGCATTGATCATATGTCCTTGGGCAGTTCTAAATAACCCTCGATGAATTCTTTTACCAGCATACTTCTGATGAAATTGGGGGAATTCATTATCAAGAAAACTGCATTTAGAAGTATATTCTTCAGGGATTGTTTCCAC
>JAGLTB010000119.1 GCA_023270155.1 Candidatus Heimdallarchaeota archaeon
TGTTAGTCTTGTCTTATAATGATATCCTACTTTCTTGGGTAGCACTAACCACCCATTCACTATTCTTGCTTGTTGGTTAGAAATGATTGCTACTACCTCCCCATCTTTAGGTTTGTAGTTAGGTGGATTAGGTTTAGCAAAGAACAATGAAGGAGTTTTTTTCCATTCTTTCAAAGCTTGAAAGAAAGCTTTCCAATTTCTACAGAGGAGTTTAAGGGTATGTTGAGCTGTATGAGCTGGGAGTACTTTGTAACATTCTTCCTCTTTGAGGAGGGTGTTAAGATCATAATAGTACAAGAGTTTATTCTGTGTCTTTAGAGAGGCTTTCACCAGAAAATTTGCTCGATTATAGAGATTTTTGACTTGATGACAGAGTTTGCTTAAAGATGGATGATATCCTAGTTCTATACATTCCACTCGCAAAACCTGAGTCATCAATAATCTCTATAATTTTTCCTATAAAAACACCAGTAACATCTTGTTTTGGAGTGCAATTTGAAGTGATTCTTCACACACTTAATATGACAGAATAACCAGAATGTTTTATAAAGAAACAAATTCTCCTCTTTTTGGTTACCATCATGTCTGAGGAAAGGTTCCGATTACGCGAATTAGGTTTGAAAGTAGGCGATTTAGAAGTCGGAAAATTAAATTCTATAACAGACGTACCAGGCGTAAAAGTAGGACATCATACATTAATAGAAGGTGAGGGTGCTTTAACTCCGGGAAAAGGACCAATAAGAACTGGGATTACTGTTATCCTGCCACATCAAGGAAACGTCTTTAGAGAAAAAGTTGTAGCTAGCTCTTTTGTTATGAACGGCTATGGTAAAACTATAGGTTTACCACAGATTCAGGAACTAGGAACCATTGAATCAATTATCGCTCTTACTGGTACCTTGAATATACCTAAAGTTGCTGATGCTCTGATAGATTACCATCTAGAAAAGAATCCTGATATCGGTATCAAAACTTCAACAATTAATGTAGTAGTTGGGGAATGCAATGATGGTTATCTGAACGATATTCAGGGAAGACATGTTAGAAAAGAACATGTATTTGAAGCGATAAAAAACGCTTCTTCAAATGTTGAAGAGGGTGCTGTTGGAGCTGGAACAGGGATGGTAGCTTTTGGTTATAAAGCTGGTATAGGTACATCTTCTAGAACGATAGTTTTTGAAGATGAAGAATTCGTTATCGGTGTTCTTGTGTTGTCCAACTTTGGTCATAAAAAGGATCTAACAGTATTAGGCCAAAAGTATCACCAAGAAAACGAATCAATAGAATCAGAATCAAAAGAAAAAGGATCAATAATGGTTATAGTTGCAACCAATGCACCCTTGAATTCAAGACAACTTCAAAGGATTGCTAAAAGAGCTCCTTTAGGAATTTCAAGGACTGGAAGTTTCGTTTCTTGGGGATCTGGAGATATTATTATATCATTCACAACAGCTAATAAAATTCTTCATGACAGAAAAGATCACAAATTTAAAACAGAGATAATCAATGAAACCTCTAAGTTATTCAACTTCCTTCTTAAAGCTACGGTAGAAGCTACAGAGGAAGCAGTCTTAAATTCTTTATTGAAAGCTAAAACAATGAAAGGAAGAGACGATAAGAAAATTGAAGCTATCTCTATTGAAAAAATAAAGAAGCTTCTAACTTCTTAGATTATTACCCGTAAATTACTTCTCTAGTAACATCACTCAATGATGCTACTCCAGTCATTCTCATTGCTTTTTCAAGTGTCTTTTGGAGATGAACAAAGTAGGTTGTAACGCCTTCCATACCTCCACCTACTGCAGCTCGAACAATATCTCTGCCTATCAGTACAGCTTCAGCTCCAACCGCTAGCATTTTTAAGACGTCATAACCGTTTCTGATTCCTCCATCAACCAAAACATGAGTTTTACCTTTTATTGCATCAACTATAGGGGGAAGTACTTCAGCTGTTCCTGGAGTGTGGTCAAGCACTCTTCCTCCATGATTACTTACAACAATTGCTGCTGCACCTGCTTCTGTAGCTGCAATAGCATCTTCAACAGACATTATGCCTTTTATTATTACTGGAAGCTTAGTTGAATTAACTAGTTCCTTTATATCTTCAGGAGATTTTCTGAAAACAGGTTTATTATTAGCTGCCATTATTGTAGAACCACAACCATCTACATCAGTTCCTACAGCTATAGCTCCACCTTCTTCATACATCTTGAAAACCTTTTTTAGAACCTCTTGGTCTCGAGGTTTACTTATCTTAACTCCCCAGCCTTGTGCTACATTGCAAATAGCATCATAACATGGCATGAAATCCCAATCATAAGTGTAGGTATCTCCTCTCCAACCTACAGTCCCTGCAGCTTTAGCACCCATAACTGTTGCTTTGCAAAAATCAGGTTCAGTTATAACAGAATCTCCACCAAATGAATTTACACCTGTAACACTCGCTCCCATTATAGGCATTGTAAGTGCATTTCCAAAGAAATCATATTCAGTATTTGGAATATAGTGATCTCCAATATCTCGCATCTTTAGTTTAATAGCTTTTACTGCATCGTAGTTATTCTTAAAACTCTGACCAGAACCTACTCCTCCAAAACCAATACCTTTTCCATAAGCATTTCTTTGACAGATCCTTACGTCTGCTCCATCACAGTGTTTATAGACTCCACAGTGACCTTTCATTTTTTCTCGTGCAATTTTTCTATGATCCTCAACAGACATTTTTATCCTCTCTAATTGTGTAATTAAATCGAATTAAATAGGAAATTTAAATTCTTTTTCCTTTACCAAAATCTGAGTATTTTTATGTTCACTGCTTTGGAATTCTAGAAATGATTTTTAAATATAGTATAATTATATCAGAATAGTGA
>JAGLTB010000120.1 GCA_023270155.1 Candidatus Heimdallarchaeota archaeon
ATTCCATTCCTATTCCAAGAATATTTGATATAGGATTGTTTCAAGAAGAAGAAAATAATAAGTTATTTTATTGCATAAGTGAGAAAGTTGAGGGTAAGATTCTCACTGACTACAGATATTCGGAACTTAAAATCATTGATCCCTTTGTAATTAGAATGTTAATCAAGATTCACAGAGTAGATATTTCTGACACAAAGAATTTTGGTAGTTGGAGTAAGTTTGAACAAACTTCCTACAAATCTTGGAAAAACTACATATTAGATTTTATTAAAGGTCAAAAGATATATTGGAACAAGATCTACTCTAATGGTATTTTCGAAAAAGAACTTCATCAAACTCTTTCAATAGAAATCGAGGAATTATTAGAATACAGTTCAGAAAAACGTCATCTTATTCATGGAGATTATGGTTATGATAATGTTCTTGCAACTCCTAACGGGAAAATAACTGGAGTCATAGACTGGGAACATTCTATGTTTGGTGATTTTGTTTATGATATTGCATGGCTTGATTTTTGGGGTTTTGTTCAAGAAAATAACTACTGCAAGATATACAAAAGAATTTATGAAAAAATTCATGATGATAAAATTATCAACTACAATGAAAGATTAAGATGTTATAGACTCTACATAGGCTTAGGAGCACTTGCTTTCTTTAGTGACTCATCTCAAAAGAAATCATACCTTTCAGCTAAAGAAAGAGTTGAGAAACTAATCTAGATATATTAACTGTTGATTTGAGGAAAAACTATGTCAAAAAAACAAAAAATGGGAACCTATGAACACTTCTGTATTCTAATCAATGCTCAAGATAATTGGAAGGATCAAGACAAACAATTAATTCGAGATATTTCGTTATCACAAAGAAAGAAATATGTAGACTATGATTATCACTTCTATCACAAATTGACTTATCGAGACAAAAAACCTGACTATGGAGATTGCTTATTATGCAATCAAATATACAGTTTATTTTCTAATTTGAAAGGGAATAGAGAAGGGATTCTTTACCAAGGTCATCATTACTTGGAACCGGAGGATACCAAGGATATAGTAGAGTATATACAACTCATTCTTGCTAAAAATCAAGCTAAGAAAGTGTATATCTTATATTTAGATTCTCTAAAAGAACTCAAACGTGATGGAATTAATAAACTAAATAACGAGGAATTTAAAGAACTCATTAAAGAGGAGAGATACACTCTAAAAGAATTCGAGACGCTGCTACAAGAAAACGAAATTAAGGAAAGAGTTCTTTACGAAATATTGAGGGAAAAATATTACTGAAGAGGGAAAGTCTAATTAATCCAATCTCTTACACAATTATAGAAACAAAGTCACAACAAGAGAGTGAATCAATATGATTTTTACAGAAGAGTGTAAGGATGCAATTCTAAGAGGGAACATTGATCAAGCAAGAGATTTGGCTCATAAGGTGCTAGATGAGAAATTAGATGTTAACAATGCTATAGATGGATTCTCCTTGGCTATACGTGAGGCAGGAGATTTGTTTGAAGAAGGGGAATTTTTTTTACCAGAACTGATGCGTAGTGCTGAAGCAATGAAAGCTGCAATGACCATCTTTGAACCCGTTCTTAAGGAAAGAAAAGAAGATAGAAGTCTAGGGAAAATTGTAATTGGAACAATTGAAGGAGACATTCATGATATTGGTAAAACCCTTGTAGCAGCAATGCTTTCAGCAGAAGGCTTTGAAGTACATGATTTAGGAGCAGACGTTCCTATCTCAACTTTCATAGATAAAGCACTTGAAGTTGATGCTAATTTAATCTGTATCTCAGCTTTGTTGACTACAACAATGGTAGGTCAGAAAAAACTGATTGATAGCTTGAAAGAGAAAAATCTTAGAGATCGTTTCAAAGTTCTAATAGGAGGAGCACCAGTCTCCAAACAATGGGTAAAGGAAATAGGTGCAGATGGATCAGCTGAAAATGCAGTCAGCGCAGTTAAGCTTGCGAAAAAACTAATAGAATCATAATAGTGAATCAAATGGGGGATAAAAAACCAATTCTTGATTTACTTCAAGAACAGATAGTGATTCTTGATGGAGCAATGGGATCATTGTTAATGGATCAAGGATTACCTGCAGGAACCCCCCCTGAAATTTGGAATGGTTCAAATTCTGATAAAATCAAGAAGATTCATAAAATGTATTTTAAAGCTGGATCGAATGTTGTTCTAACTAATACTTTTGGTGGATCCGGCTTAAAACTAGCAGCTTACAAGCATGGAAATAACATTGAAGAATATAACCACAAGGCAGTTTCTATTGCTCTGGAAGCATGTCCTGAAAATGGATATGTAGCAGGAGATATTGGCCCTTCAGGTGCTTTTCTGCCGCCAGTAGGAGACATAACTATAATCGACTTCGAATCAAATTATTTGGAGCAAATGCAGGTTTTAGCTGATGCGGGAGTTGACCTTTTCTTCATTGAAACAATGGTGGATTTAAGGGAAGCTGAAGCAGCTGTTAAAGCAGCAAAGAGTGTTTCCCAACTACCTGTTTTTGTTTCAATGACTTATAAAAAAACAAAAAGAGGTTTCTTTACAATCATGGGAAACTCAGTAGAACAATGTGTTGATTCTCTTCAAAAGCTAGGAGTGGATGCAATTGGAGCTAATTGTACAATTGGAAGTGACGATATGATTGACTTAACCCAGGAATTGAATCAACTAACAGAGTTACCTATCATTGCAAAACCCAATGCTGGACTACCTCAATTAATCAATGGAGAGACAGTATATCCAACAAAATCAAAAGACTTTGCTAAAGATATTTCAAAGATAGTAGAAAACAATGCAAGAATTGTTGGTGGTTGTTGTGGGACAAATCCTGCGTTTATAGAAAAAATAGCTCAAATGGTTAAGGGGTAATTTAATGAGAATTCTGGAAGATATTAAAATAACTCTAGATGATGATGAAATCATCAGATTATTGAGAAGTAAAAATTCTATGAAGAAAACACCACCAAAAAAAATGCTTGATGACATTAGCAAAATGAAAGAAATTGCTCTCGAATTAATTCATCCTAGAGGTGTATTCGAGTTTTTCGATAGCAACGAGCTGAAACCAAGATTCCTTTTCAGTAAATCTGAAAAAACTGCTTTTGCAGTATGCACCATTGGAAGAGAATTAGAAGAAAAAGTTTCAAGAACTATAGATGGTGGAGGATTGGCAGAAGGAGTAATATTGGATGCAATTGCGTCTCATGCAGCAGAAGAGACTGCGGAATTTGTCAATCAAAATATCTTAGAAGAAATTGAGAATGAGTTAAACGATAAGGAAGCAACTTGTAGGTTTAGTCCTGGTTATTGTCAATGGAATCTGGAGGAAGGACAGCAACTAATCTTTCAACTATTACCTACAGAAGTAGTTGATGTTACATTAAGCGTATCAATGATGATGAAACCAATAAAATCTGTTTCTTTTGCAATAAATATTGGAGAAGAGATCGATAAAGATCTTGGAATAAGAAGTTGTGAAACCTGCGATTTAGTTAATTGTGCCTATCGAAGATCATGAATCAAAGTTTTCTCGAAAAAGATTTTATAAGCAGTAAGAGATACTAGTTTAGCCTATCTGAATAGAAGGGTTAACTATGAGACCAAATATCAAAATTCTTGAAGATGAAATTAAAGAAAAAGTCTTCGTTGAAGCTATGGAAATACTTGAGGAAATTGGGTTCTTCGTAGAGAATCAGGAAGCTATAGAGATTCTCCAAGAAGCAGGATTAAATGTTGATGTTGAAAATAGAAGGGTTAAGCTCCCTCCCGATTTAGTTAAGAAATCTTTGCAATCAGCTCCATCATCTATCACTCTTTTTGATAGAGAAGGTAAGGAAGTAACAAAACTAGAAGGAGACAATATTTGTTTTGATCCAGGTTCAGCTGCTTTGAATGTTTTAGATCCTGAGACAAATAAAATAAGAACAGCAGTAACCAAGGATTTCATAGATTTTACAAAAGTAGTTGAACAACTTGAACACATCCATGCTCAGAGTACTGCTATCATCTGTTCTGATGTTCCTGAGGTGGTGGGTGATAGGTATCGTCTTTATCTAGCTTTGATCTATTCCAAAAAACCTATAGTAACAGGTACTTTTGCTAAAGAATCTTTTGAAGTTATGAAGGATATGCTTATTGCAGTCCGAGGTGATGAAAAAGAATTAAAAAACAAGCCTCTAGCAATCTTCGATGCATGTCCATCACCACCATTAAAATGGAGTAACTTAACTTGCCAAAGCATAATTGATTGTGCGAAATATGGAATACCTTCAGAATTCGTATCAATGCCTATGACAGGTGCAAATGCTCCCGTAACATTGCTTGGAGCAATTGTTCAACATGCAGCTGAGACTTTAGCAGGATTAGTAATAACTCAACTTGTATCTCCAGGAGCTCCAGTTATCTGGGGAGGCTCACCAGCAGCTTTTGATATGAGAAAAGGAACTATGTACTTAGCTTCCGTTGATACTATCCTCATTGATTTAGGGTATACAGAAATCGGTAAATATCTCAACCTACCTACTCATGCATATTTAGGAATGTCTGATGCTAAAATACTTGATATGCAAGCAGGTTTTGAAACAGGAATGGGGACTCTCCTTGCTGGAATAAAGGGTGTGAATATGATTTCAGGTGCAGGAATGATGAATTTTGAATCAACTCAAAGTATTCAGAAAGTTGTAATTGATAATGAAATCGCAGGAATGACATTTAAATTCATTAATGGGATTATACAGCGAGACGAACCTATAGCAAAGAATCTACTTAAAGTATTCCAAGAAAAAACACATCTTTTAGCTCATGACCATACATTAAAGTGGTTCAGAGAAGAACTTTACTTACCAAGTGAAGTTGTTGATAGATCTACCAAAGAAGAATGGATAAGTAAAGGTCGAAAATCAATAGGAGATAGAGCGAATGAACAGGTTAAGAAGCTTCTTAAAAAATATCCAGGAGTTACTCTTGACAGAGATATTCTCTCTGATATTAGTGAAATCATTAAATACAAAGACAATGATTTTAGATCGAAATTAGATATCTGAAAACATAATTTGAAATCATTGTGGCAGTAAAACTAATAGAAATTCATTGGAATATAGCTTATCTTTTTATACTTATTTGACAAGATATTAAGTTGATAAATATGCCAGTTGGAGAATTTCGTGAAGATAAATACGAACTTGCAGATCTTTCTTCAATCAATGTAGAGGGACTAGCATTATACGTAAATTTTATCGTACAGAAGTTAGATGAATTGATTGTGGCTTTTAATGAGTTAGAAGTAAAAGTTCTGAAAATGCAAATAAAATCTTAAAGCAAATAATTACGAGCGAATGAACAGATGAGCAATCGTTTAACACAAGGAATGACTATACTGAATTATGGTGCTTTGTGCTTTAATTCGGTTTCAATAATCCTTGGATTCATTTATCTCTTCTTTCAAAATCAGACAACATTATGGATTCTATTTGGTGTTTTACTTCTTGTTAACTTTCTGTTTAATTTTGTATATCTATATCTCACTGGAAGATATATCAATGAAAACTCATCTTTGAGGAAAAAAATCAACATACTTAGTTACATCTATCTACTTTTTTCTCCCATTGCAGTACTATTAATGAACATGGGAAATATGCTTACTTCTGTAACATACTCCAACCTACTAAAGAATAATAAAGGTTCTTATATTATGGTTTTTATTGGATTTTTTGGTCTTCTATTTTTATGTTTAACAATCTCATTGATCATTCTCAAGCATAGAAAAGATGCAGACATCTGGATAGAAACTAAACAAAATGCAAAGAACGGTCAAATCCAAACTGAAAAAGGAAAAGGTCTTAGAATTGTTTTCCTTATGATAAGTTTAATACTTTTGGAACTCGGAGTTCTGACTTCTTTAAGCATGGTTCTGGGTGGAACAAATTCAATGCTAGGTTTTCTTGGTATTGGGGTTGCTCACTTTGGTTTAACTTGGGGTATTATTTTTGCTAGTATGCTAGTAATATTGCTCAAAAACCTGAAAAAAACAAATAGAATCATATTCTATACTGCTATGTTCTTCGGATTAACTGTCACTTCTTTTAGTTTACTTCCAACTCTTGCGATTCCAAGTACAATTAATCAAGCTAAATACAATTTTGATGAAGCCTTCAATCCTGTTTTTGGTGGGAATTGGGAATCCGCTATTTCTCCTGGAGTTGAGGAGTACTTTCTCAAGAAACCGTACCATATAACACAATATTTCTTAGGAGCAAAACCTAAGGATTGTAAAATATTTGTAAACGTATTATATTTCAATGGATCTGTAAGTAGTTTCGAAGTTGATAAAAATATTCTGTTATATTTTGATGCATATCTTCCTCCAAATGGGGGTATAGGGCTTCCAGGGGAAAATTCTATCTTAATAAGAATACATGGTGGAGGATGGTCTTTTGGTGACAAAGGTCGAACTAATATGATGCAGATGAACAAATACTTTGCTGCTCAAGGATATGTTGTCTTTGATATTCAGTACGGATTATTTAATCGTGATAAATCTAATCCTTTTACACCTGATTATGTCAGAGGAGATTTTTCAAATGAAGATTTGGTTAGACACATTGGTAATTTCACTTATTTCTTGTCTTCTCATGCATCTGATTATGGAGCAAACTTGGATTCAGTTTTTGTATCGGGAAGTTCAGCAGGTGGACAATTAGCTTGTGCAACAGCTTTAGGACTGGATAGTGGTTTGTATTCAGATTTATTTAGTCCTGCATTAACAATACGAGGTTTAATCCCTTATTATCCTGCAAATAGAATGAATGATCAAACTAATGTTTTTCAAAATCCAGCTTTATTAGTAGAAGCAACTAGTCCCCCTTGTTTAATTTTTCAAGGAAAACAGGATGGTTTGGTTGAACCTGAAAGATCTGAGGATTTATTAAACTCATATATATCAAAAGGGAATACTAATTGTGCGATACTTTATATGCCATTCGCAGGTCATGCAAATGATTTCTATTTTACTAGCCAATATAATCAAATTTTTCTTTATTTTATGGAGAGATTCATGTATTTGTTTCACTAGTTACAATTAAACTAGTTTAGCTGCGTGTTCTACATAATCCAGCGATTGATGTCTAAAATATAAATCATATAACTGCCAGTATTTTCCTTTTTGTTTCATAAGTTCTTGATGTGTTCCTTCCTCTTGTATTTTAGCATCATCAATTAGGATAATTCTATCTGCGTTTTCTACAGTTGTTAATCTATGAGCAATAATTATAGCTGTTCTTCCTTTAAGTAAAACTTTGAGACCTTCTTGAATGAGAGATTCTGTATAAGCATCTATTGCACTTGTTGCCTCATCAAGAATAAGGATCTTTGGATCAGATAGGAGTGCTCTGGCAAAAGCTACCAGCTGTTTTTGTCCCTCGGATAATTTTGTACCCTTCTCTCCAACTTCAGTATCCAAACCTTGGGGAAGAGTACTGATAAATTCAGAAGCGTAAACAGCTTCAGCTGCTTCAAGAATCTCTTCTCGTGTAGCATCTAATTTTCCATATCTAATGTTTTCTTCAATCGTTCCTGAGAAAAGGATATTGTCTTGTAAAACTATACCAATCTGATTTCTATAATCATCAAGTTTTAATTTTCGTATATCTTCTCCATCAATAGAGATTGTCCCTTCTTTCACATCATAGAATCTTGTTAACAAGGATA
Organism: Candidatus Heimdallarchaeota archaeon; assembly: GCA_023270155.1. Taxonomy (GTDB): domain Archaea; phylum Asgardarchaeota; class Heimdallarchaeia; order Heimdallarchaeales; family Heimdallarchaeaceae; genus UBA460. Next base: position 7,728 of record JAGLTB010000120.1, read on the forward strand.
CTAGAGTTGTTTTACCTCCCCCAGTCTTTCCGACAATTGCACATGTTTCACCTGCGGGAATTGTAAGATCAAAATCCTTGTACAAGGGTTCATTCGGGAGATAGAAAAACGTCATGTTATTGAAATCTATTCTTCCTTCAATTTTATCAACAGGTATAGGTGTTGAATCTTCTTTGACTTGTGGTTCACTATCCATTAAACTGAAAATTCTTTCAACTGCTGCTAATCCGGCTTCGAATTGATTGAAGAATTGTGTAATTTGCATAAGAGGGAAGAAGAAACGATTGAGCATTAATATGAAGAATATCAATGTAGCTATATCTATTCTAGCTGTAACCAGGGTCCAATACCCTCCATAATACAGTATGAGAAAAGTTCCAACTCCAAAGAGCATTTCCACAAATGGGAAGTAAATGCTAATTCCTATCGCCCTATTATATGCTGCTCTATAATTATTCATATTTATCTCTTTGAATCTAGTAAAACCTTCTTTCTCTTGACTGAAAGATTTAGTTACTTCAATTCCAGATATAGATTCAGCAACATTAGCATTTAATATTGCAATAGTTTTTCTCCATTTCTTTGAAGTGGAGCGTGCGATTAATCTTGCTCCCATTGCTACTGCAAAAAGAGGTGGGAGGACTGAAATTGCAATTAACGCGAGGATATAATCAGTTACTAGTAGAAGTACTAGTATGACTATCATAACTAAGATATTAATCATAAATGAAGTAGTTATTTGAACCATATTCCCAATAGTATCTGTATCAGAGGTTACTCTACTAACAAGTTTTCCACTCTTATTTTCATCATAAAAAGCCATATCTTGAAGAAGTAGGGTGTCATAACAATCCTTTCGAACTTCTCTCAACATGTTACCCGATAATGTTGCCAACAAATACATACTTCGATATTGTCCTAACCAATTGATAGCATAAAAAAGAGCTACACAGGAAGCTAAGAGATAAATAAGATAATCAATCCTACCAACTTCAATTAATTCAATAACGAATTTAATTAAGTAGGGAATTCCAACATTCGAACCTGTTGTTACAAGTAACCACAGAATCAGTTTTGTGAAAGTTGGGAGATCTTTTTGTCCCATATATGTAAATAATCTCTTAAACAAATAGAGATCCCCATATTTGCGATCATATTTCTCATCTGGAATATCGTCTATAAAACCCATTCTAATCCTCTTCTCCTTCTAATGGTTTTTCGAATCTATCCCTAATCTCAGTGAACCTTGCAAAAACCCTCCAATAATCAATTGAGGTTTTTAGCAATTCCTCGTGTTTTCCTTTGGCTATTATAGCACCTTGTTTCATTACAATTATAATATCAGAGTGCCTTATTGTACTCAATCTGTGAGTTATCACAAAACTTGTTCTGTTTTGCAATACTCTATTTATAGCAGTTTGAATATCATCTTCAGTTTCACTGTCTACACTGGAAGTAGCGTCATCAAATACCAGAACCTCAGGATCTGATAATATCATTCTAGCGATAGCTACTCTCTGTTTTTGTCCTCCAGAAAGAGTCATACCTCTCTCTCCAACAACTGTATCATATTGTTTGTCAAAATTCATGATAAAATCATGTGCTTGAGCCATCTTTGCAGCTTCTATGACTTGTTCATCTGTAGCTTCTGGATTGCCATAAGAGATATTTTGTTTGACAGATCCAGAGAAAAGTACTACATCTTGTTCAATGACTCCGATACTTTTTCTTATTCGTTCAAGTGTTAATTCTTTAGTATTTTCTCCATCTAAGAGAATTTGACCATTGTCAACATCATATAATCGTGTAAGTAATTTCATAACTGTAGTTTTTCCTGAACCAGCAGGTCCTACAATTGCCACTCGACTTCCAGCTGAAATACTAAAGGATACATTGTTAACAACTTTAGTTTTACCATCATAAGAGAAGTTTACATTCTTAAAATCAATATTACCCTTGATTTTATCAATATCTTTTGGATTGCTTGATATTGGAAGTACTGTTTGTTTTGTTAGAATGCTTATAATCCTCTTTGCTCCAGCTATTCCCATTTGAGTAAGTACTAGACTCCATGATAGAACCCAGACAGGAAAGAAGAAATTTGAGACTAACATAACATAGGAGAATAATTGACCAATATTGAATATCCCTGCTTGAATTAATATTACCCCATAAATTATTGAGAAACCAACGCTAATTCCAACAATGAGTGCAGGAAAGTATCTTGATCTTAACCTTCCCCTTTTAATAATTTGATCAGATAGAGTATCATTTTTCGATCTAAATAGAAATCTTTCATGTTCATCTCTTGCAAAAGTTTTTACAACACTTATTCCCAGTAGTTTTTCTTGAAGATAAGAAGATAAACTAGAATAAGACTCTTGTATTTCCATTGAAATTGGCCCAACAGATTTGAAGAATCTTCTTGCTAGGAAGAAGATTGGCAGAGCAATTGTTACTGGAATAAGTAACAAAACTGGAATACCTTTCCAGAATGGGTCAATAAACAACATTCCTCCCATTGCAAATAGGATTTGTACGAATGCTAGATATAAAAGATGCATACAAGGGTTTACAAGATAATTGACCATTCTTGTATCGAATGTTGCTCTTGCCATAACATCCCCAGCTTTAACTGTATCATGGAAAGTCATACTTTTTGATAACATAGACGCATAATATTCATCTCTGATATCTCGCTCAACTTTTTGAGAAGTTAATTCTATCACTATGCTATTTGCAAAACCAACTAATCCATTTAGAATTGTTAAACCAAGAATAATAAAAGCAAATAATCTAACTTGACTCCAATTTGAAGCAATTATTTCATTTACTAAATTATTTCCCATTAGAATAGGATTTATCGTAGTAATTGCGATTGATACTGTAGATAGTATAACGAATGCTACCAACATTCCTTTATAAGCAGTAATATGGCTCAGAATCCATCTCATATGGCTTCTTTTATCATATTTTTCCATAACAGGATCAAAGAACTCTCCTGAGCTTACTCCAGAATCTGTACTGGTGACCATCTTCTAATTCAATTCCTATCAAATATATTATCCTTAATTATATAAACCATAAAAGGTTTGAATCTGAATTTCTATTCGATTCTTCGATGTTATTTTATTAACTTTATCTTTCTGTAGATGCAATAGATTTGAATATTTAAAATAAATGTTTTGAACAGAGATAACTATAAATCTAGCCAAATCTCAATAATTCCAGAAATCATTTGTGTGCCTGTTAAAGCAGGTCCAACAATCCTCAATGGCGCTTCATTATCCGTTAAGAATATCGAATTTTTCTTCGCAGCTAAAATGTAACTGTTATTCCTTGCAATATCAATGCTATTTAGAATAATTTGCTCTTCAGAATTTTTCAGTATAATATCATACCCTAGAGAAGCTAGTGTATCATTGAAAGTATAATGTGTGCTGCCTTCAAGTTCGCCATCTATAAGTGAGATTATTGTCCAGAGTGGGATTCCTTGGTAAGTGTTATTTCTAAGATCTTCTTGTAAAACAAAGAATACGCTGTGATTTTCTTCTCCAGAAAATAATGCTGCTTCAAAAGAAGAGCGATCAATGCTATCATTGGATATTCCATACAGGTATACAGACCACATGTTTGTAGCTGATTTAATTTTCATTGTTTCGACTTTCTTTGCCCAGAGATTTCCATCTGTTAAATATCCTTCTTCAGAGATGAATGCAAATCTTACTGGTCCATCGTCGCTTGGTATTTTTGAACCATCTTCTTCATATGCAAGTATAATTTGAAATTCGTTTAATCCTAGATTTTCTCCTGTTAGATTATCATAAGCAATAACATTTCCACTTAACATCTGTGAAGTGTAAGTTACTTTCCACCCATCACTTGCTTCTACTTCTAAGTCTTCACTTGAGGAAATTCCTCCTACTTCGTCTAAGAGTAGATCCAAGGATACTCCCTTATACAAAAAAGGACCCACAATAGTCCCAGTAGCTTTCTTATATCCCCCATATCCCGCAACAGATTCAAGTTCCATTAAATCAGCCATAGTATAGTTTTTTTCCATTGTTGAACTCTGAATAGTAAATAAAATGTCAGTATCTTGTTTATTATGAAAAACACCTAGATATACACCAATAGTAGTCCCAACGAAAATTACAACAATGATTGAACCGATTAATACAACTCTCTGTCTGTTTATCATTATTCCGTCATCTATTATGTTTAATTTAAGTATTTTTAATGAACAACTAGGTCTAAGCTTTCAATCCAAAATACATAAGAAGAGGATTTTCTTATAAGGTTCAACTAATGGTTTCTAGGTATCTAAGAATAACTCTTATCAGCTTATTAATTATTGGAATAGTTGTTCCCATTTTCTATTTTAGTTTTTATAATAGAACTGATGATTCAGTTATAGAGATTTGGTATTCTTATGAAGGCATAGATGTTATAAGAGAAAGAATCTTAGAATACGAAGATCTTAATCCAGAAGTGGACATAATTCTCCAAGAACAACCTTCTTCTAGTTGGCTTGATAAATTTATCAGCGTAGCACAAACAGGTGAATCTCCAGATATTTTTTTAGCAAAAGGTTCATGGTTTGGTGAGCTAGCAGGTCTGGAATATATTCAACCATTAACACCGTTCCTCTCACCACAAAAAGAAGCTGAATTCCTCCCTTCTGCAATTGATGGATTAAGTTTTGAGAACGAGCTCTGGGGTTTACCTCTCTGGCTTGATTCTATTCTGTTATTCTATAACAAAAATCTATTTGACCAAGCAGGTCTATCTTATCCAAACTCGAGCTGGACAGATAGTGATCTCGTAAATGCTGCAGTTCAATTGACCGATAGATCAGAGAATCAAGTTTATGGTTTAGTTTGGGCTTCTATATCTCCATATATGTGGCCATCATTTCAGTATGGATTTGATCACGGACCTCTTTATCAAGATGATCAAATTATTGTAAATGATACAGCTTCTGTTGATGCAATGGAATTCATTTATGATCTGAAATATTTTCATAGATGTGTTCATTATGATGATAGTAGCAATTCTGCTACTCAGGCTTTTATTGCAGATAAAGGAGCTATGCTAATTTATGGAGGGTGGTTTACACCTACTCTAGACGCATTAGAAATAAATTATGGGATGCAGGTACTTCCACTTATATCTTCTACAAACAAAAGAATAACTCCAATGGTTGAAGTTAAAGGCTGGGGAATTTCAAAAGATGCTAAGAATTCTAGTTTATGCTATGATATCATCTCATTTCTTACAGATAAGAAAACCCAAGAAGATTTAGTTCAATCAGAGTATAAAGTCCCTACACTTTTGGAATTGATAAATTCCCCCACAATAACAGATAATCTTGTTATAAATTCTCAAATTGAACAAATCAAATATAGTCAATATTATCCTTTAGATCCAATATACAACGCTTATTCAGATTATATGAGAGCAGCTTTACAATTTATTTTAGTTGACCATCAAGATATTCAAACAACCTTGGATGAAGCACAAGCTGGAATAATTGCTAATAGCGGAAGTTGATTATATGAGAAAAGTGAAAAGAAAAACAGCTCTTTATTGTTTAGCAATACTATTCATATTTTTCTCATTAAGTTTTTTTCAAGGTATTAATGATAGTTTAAGTCTTGTCTCTGCTCAGAGTGAAGAAGCAGAAGTAATAGAGATACACGATCGTTCCATAATTCTTAATTGGACAATCCCCTCAATTCAAAATTTCAATAGTTTCAGGATATCTTTACTAAGCAATCAATCCGAAGAAGAAAGCACTTGGACTATGATTTTATTAAACAATACTATTGAAGTTTCAACAAATAGTTTTTCTCTAGTTAATTACAGTACAAGTGATGCATTAAATTCAGCTCAAAAAATCCATACCTCTAATTTTACATCATATGTTATTGAAAATACAGCGGAGACTGTTCAAACTGAAATTAATGGATTAGAACCTTCAACCAATTATACTGTTAATCTCTATCTATCTAATTCTTCACTGTTTGTGGATAATGAAAGCCAAGTACTATTTTTATTGAATGAAGAATTTTATTGGAACTCAACGATTATTGAAACAAAAATAAGCAGTGAGGATACATTTGAATATTCAAGAAGAGCAACTGTGCTATCCCTTCTTTTTATCGTTGTTATATTCATTGTTATCTTCTATATCTTCGCAAGGAAGGATGTTCCATTTAATCGAATAGCGTATTTATTTATATTTCCTGCATTATTTGCATTAGTTCTTCTTGAAATCTATCCTATAATCTACGGAGTAATTTTATCATTCACGTCGTATAATTTAACAAGAGGAGAAATTCCCAAATTCAATTGGCTTCAAAATTATGCTAATGTTGCAGAAAATCCTCAATTACCAATAGCATTCACCACCACTCTAGTCTGGACATCTTTGATCATTATTGCTAAGATTCTTTTAGGTTTCCTTATAGCATATTTAATTCATTTTAAAGTAAAAAGAAAGAAGCTATGGTATCTATTTCTTTATCTTCCGTGGGCTATACCTTCCTATATTAAAATACTCTCTTGGCGTACATTCATCCAAGGCAATGCAGGGGATTCATTTTTTAACATGCTTTTTGGAACGAACGTCAATCTTGTTTCTCAGCCCTATATTGCTTTGATTATTGCATGCTTTGTTGAAGTGTGGGATTCTATTCCATTAATAGCAACTCTCTTTTTAGGAGGGATGAGTTCTATCCCAAGGGAATTGAATGATTTAGCTGAGATTGATCAAATTGGAGAGGGAACAAGAATAAGGAAAATAATCGTTCCTCTGATTAAACCTATAATCATACCTGCAATTATTCTAGAGATTATCAAAACATTTGGTAGTTTTAATGTAGCATTCTTTCTTACGAAAGGTTATCCTATTCTATCTTATGGAACAAGTGAAGCAGGAGTTATTGGAGCTACAGATTTGTTCAGTACATTCACTTTTTACATGTTTTATCATAAAAGAGAGGTAGGAATAGCAGCAGCTTATTCAACAATTATGAGTTTATTGACTCTATTCTTCGTTCTCATTTGGATCAAGATGTCAAGAGGGACACAGAGTACGTACCAACCAACTACAAGGAAACCTCCTTCAAGAACTAAGAAATTTCTTCCTGTTTTAGTAGGACTACAAGCCCTAGGATACATCATTGCAGGTATCTTTGGTTTCAGGTATTTTGGAATTCATTACAATATTCATTTAAATTATATCATTGGTTCTTTGTATTTTCTGATATCAATACTATTATTTTTCCACAGTGAAAAAATCTATAGTTGGCTTAAACTTCTAATCATAATAGATTTAGTGATTTCAGTCTCCCAATTTTTTGCACTGCAAATGTGGTTCGCTTTTAACTGGAATATCTTCATAGTTATTTTTGAATTATTCATTCTATCAGGTATAAAAAAGAATCCTGCTGGACAAACAGAGAATAGCTTTCTGCGAGTAATGAAGAAAAAAATACAATCTTTTAAGTTTAAGATTTCAGATTCTCTTAAACTGATTGACAGACATCTAGTAGATTTACAATCACTGCATGGTGTCTTCTCACTTCAAACTCTTACTTTACTTCTATTTAATATAATTCTGAAAAACAAGAACTGGATTATGTGGACTGTCTTTGCAATCTCTTTTGCTTGTCTAGTTATCTCATTCTTTTCTAAAATTATCTTGAAAACATCTGTTATTATACAGATTCCTCTTCTTTTGGGATTGGTTTTTAGTGCATCTCCAATTGGGTGGACGATTGGATTAGTCATATTTTCTATAGCCTTCATTATTAACTATGCAAAAGTAGGAGCTACCCAGAACGCTTTATTGACAAAGAATACATTTGTTAATAGAATTTTGAGATTAGTATCTATTCCAAATAACAGCTCTTTATTGTTATTGCTTATTATAATAATATCATTTATCCCTATCTGGAATATTGTTTGGATAGCATTTGCACCAGGTAATCAAATCGTTCCCACCTCTTTCATACCTACGAATCCGACTCTGGATAATTTTCGTTTCCTATTTACACAAGAGGAGATTCACCTAAATTTTGGAAATTCATTGTTGATTGCTTTAGGATCTGCAGGTATTTGTGTCCTTATCACTACATTAGCAGGATATTCATTTTCAAGATTTAACTTTACAGCTAAAAAAGAATTGATGGTTGGAGTTTTCGTTTTGAAGATATTTACAGGGATTTTGACTCTGATACCTTTCTATCTCATTATGTTTAATCTAGGTTTAATAGATACATATATTGGAGTGATTCTTGCTTATAGTACGCACACAATTCCAATAGCATTATGGATTATTAAAGGTTATATTGATTCTATTCCAAGAGAATTGGATGAAGCATCTCAAATAATGGGAAATCCTACACTGAGAACAATTCGAAAAATAATTCTTCCTCTATCTGGACCAGCAATAGCAATTACATTCTTACTTAATTTCCTTGCTGCTTGGAATGGTTTCCTGCTTGCTTTTGTTTTGCTTCAATCTTCATCAAAATACACATTACCTATTAAATTATTCACATTTATTGGTTCTATTGAAGCTAGTACACCTGAATGGGGATTATTTGCTGCTGCTTCTATATTGGTCATAATACCACTTCTGATTATATTTGTCTTCTTAAGAAATTACTTACTCAAAGGATTTGATAGCACGAAAGAAATAGGGGAGATTTAAATGAGAATTGAGTTAAAGAAAATTACAAAACAATATGAAGAAAAAAAAGCAGTTGATAATATTGATATGGTTATTCCAGATGGTAGTTTTACAGTAATCTTAGGACCTTCTGGAAGCGGTAAAACAACCCTATTAAGAGTCATAGCAGGACTTCTTTATCCTACTTCAGGAAAAGTGTTCTTTGAAAAGAAGGATATGACAGATTTACAGGCTAATAAAAGAAACATTGCTATGGTTTTCCAGAAATATACTTTATTTCCACATATGACTGTGGAAGAGAATATTCGATTTCCTCTAGAAAGCATAAAAGAAGGGAGATTATTCAAAAGCAGAACATTTACAGATGAAGAGATTAGTAAGAAAGTTGAGGATATATTGAAACTACTTCATTTAGAAGAACACAGAAACAAATATCCCTCACAATTATCAGGAGGGGAACAACAAAGAGTAGCAATAGGTAGAGAAGTCATTCGAGAACCAGTGATATTCCTATTTGATGAACCCTTGAGTAACATAGACGCGAGATTACGTTATGAAATGAGAACATGGATAAGAAGACTGCATAAATTACTCAAGAAAACCACAGTATATGTCACTCATGATCAATCAGAAGCTATGGCATTAGGAAGCTTAATAGCTCTAATAAATGAGGGAAAAATTGAGCAAATTGGTTCTCCAGATGAGCTTTACTATAATCCAATAAACAAGTTTACTGCTCAATTTATTGGAAATTTTCCTATGAATTTTATTCCTTTCAAGTTCAAAGATGGAGGTTTATACTATAACAATGGAGAAAAGATAGAGGTTCCAAAAAATATCTTGGACATAATTTCAACTCGCAAAGTAACAAAAGGTGACATAGGTTTTCGAGCAGAATATATAAGAGAATATGATCCAAAAAAACCTGTAGATAAAGAGATGATTCTGATAGATTGTAAAATTGAGGATACAGAAAAGGTTCTAGATCAGCATATAATAACGTTAAAACATCTTAATCATCAGCTCTTCTTTGTTACGAAAACGAAAAAGGAGTTCAAAAAGAAGGAAGCACTCTCTATAGTCATTCATAGCGACCACATCTATGTTTTCGATAATAAAGGCAAACGAGTTCAGAATTGACATTTCCTTTTTTGATGAGCTAGGACTATGGTAATATTATTAATATTCTTTAATTATCGTTATAGGAGAACAATTATACTTCCTATATTCAAAAAATGGTCAAATAGGGTTCAAATTTAGGAATTAAGCTGTTCTTACTCTGGGGCAATCAATAACTCTAAAGTGATTTAAATGTTAGAAGAGGCTATGGGGGGTATATTAGATAAAGCCAATATTGGCATAACCTTTCTTATTGATAATAAGATAAAATTTGTGAATGGAAAATTCTTACAACTTACAGATTACTCTGAAGAGGACATAATAGATAAATCGTTTATTTTCCTCTCTGCTAATGAAGAAAAGGAAAGATTGAGTAATATCGAAAAGGAATTATCAGAGCAGAAAATCCATCCAAAAACTATTGAGTTCTGGATAGAAACAAAAAATGGTATACGAAAGTATATTCGCAATAATTATTACGCTTCAATAGATAAAAAAAAGAAAGAAGGTTTCCTAGTTCTTACTCATGATTTAACCAAGGGAAAGAGTAAAGAAGTTAAGGTTCTTGCATCTGAATTCAAAAAATCAAGATTTTTGGATTTTCTATCTGAACAGATAATTTTCTATGATACAGATCTTCGAATCATATGGACTAACAAAGCAGCAAGCGATTCTATTGGTGAAATACCTGAAAGCTTGGTAGGGGAAATATGTTATGAAATATGGTATCAAGCAGATTCCCCGTGTATAAATTGTCCTGTAAAAAAAGCGAAAGAAACAAGACAAGAACAGAGTGCAGAAGTTATTACTCCTGACGAGAAGATATGGGATGTACGTGGATATCCAGTATTTGGAGAAGATGGTACTCTAATTGGTATAGCTGAATTAGCATCCGATATAACTGTAAGTAAACAAAAACTAAAAGATTTAGCTGCAAGCGAAGAGAGATTCAAACAAATTTTCCATAACACTAATGATGGAATTTTTGTTGTCAAAAGAGATACTGATGGTAAATTCATTAGAATTATTGAAGCTAATGAAATTGCATCTAGAATGTATGGCTACTCTCTAGAAGAATTCTTAGAAATGAAACCATCGGATTTTAATATTACTAGTGAGGAGGAAACTCCAGAATTTATAGAGAATCTACTTGAAGAGAAAAGACTTACAGTTGAAAGGAATCACAGAACAAAAGATGGAGAATCGATACATGTAGAAATCAGTGCACATCTTTTTACTCTTGGTGAAGATACTGTAAGTTTAGCTATTATTAGAGATATAACTGAAAAGAAGAAAGCTGATGAAGAACTGATTGAAAATGAGGAAAAATTCAGACAAATATTCCAAAACTCTTCTGATGCTATATTTATGCATTCTTTATCAGCTGATGGAAAACTTGGAAAATTTATAGAAGTAAATGATATAGGCTGTGAGTGGACTGGTTACACAAGGGAAGAGCTCTTAAAAATTTCTCCACCTGAATTAGGATTTAAAGAAGTTGCCCATGATGAGGATATAGGTAAAGAACTTCAGACTAAAGGATATTTGGCATTTGAAGGATTTATTCAAAACAAAGAGGGATATGTGAGGAATGTTGAATATAATTCCAATATATTCGAGTTAAAAGGGGAGAAAGTAATACTCACTACAGCCAGAGATATAACAGAACGATTACTTGCCCAGGAAGAAATCAGTGAAAGTGAAGAAAGATTTAGGAAGTTATTTGAGACAATCCCAGATGCTTTAGTTGCTGCAGATTTAAACGGTGATATAACTTATGCCAATCATCAAGCAGCAAGACTGTATGGTGTAGAAAATATTAAACAACTGATGGGCGAGAACACTTTCCAATACATTGCACAGGAAGACCTTATGCGAGCTCAGAATGGTTTCAAAGCAATTCTTACCAGCGGTTATGTTAGAAATAAGCAATTTCATATTGTTAATCAGGATGGTTCAAGAACACCTGTAGAAACCAACGCTTCAGTGATTTTAGATTCAGAAGGTAATCCAAATGGTTTCATAGCTGTCGTTCGAAATATTTCAGAAAAATTACAAGCTGAAAAATCTATTCAAGATAGTGAGGAAAAATTTAGACAAATCTTTCATAGTGGTAATGATGCAATATTCATTCACAAATTAACAAGGGATGGAAAACTAGGAAATTTCATTGAAGTAAATAGTGTTGCATCAGCATGGACAGGACATGATCGTGAAAAATTACTAACAATGAAGCCTGCAGATATAGATAGGCCTGGTTTAGTTGATCATACTAAGAATATAGGAAAAGAACTACTTTCCAAAGGTTCAACAACCTTTGAAGGAGTGATAGTGCATAAGAACGAAACTTTCAAGCCAGTAGAGTTTAGTTCTCAATTGTTTTTATTGAAAGATGAAGTGGTTATACTTTCTGTTGCTAGAGATATTACAGAGAGAAAGAAATCTCAAAAAGAAATAGAGGAAAGTGAAGAAAAATTCAGACAAATCTTCCACAAAGCTAATGATGCATTCTTTCTAACCAAATTGGTTCAAGAGGATCAAACAAGTAAATTCATAGAAGTAAATGATATTGCATGCATATGGTTGGATTACACAAAGGATGAAATGTTAGAGTTAAAATCAATCGATATAACTGCTCCTGAAGAAAAGGAAGCAAATAAAGAAATTATTAAAGAAATCTACAACAAGGGTTATGGAACTTTTGAAACAGTACTTGTTGGGAAAAATGACACAAGAGTACCAGTTGAAATTAGTTCTCACATATTTGATTTGTGGGATGAAGAAGTTGTTTTAACAATCGCGAGAAATATCACTGAAAGGAAAAAAGCTGCTAAAGAGATTCATGAAAGCGAAGAAAGATATAGACAAGTTTTCCATAGTTCAGGCGACATCATTGCAATTGTAAGTGTCCCTCGAGATAAATCAGTGGGAAAGCTTCTTGAATTCAACGAGTTTGCATGTAGGAAATTAGAGTATTCAAGAGAGGAGTTAATTGGCTTAGGGTTGGATGAAATAGTAAAAGATCTAACTGAAGAAGAGATTACATATTACTTCAAAGAGATTATGGAGAAGAAGAGTATAAAATTCGAAAGAAGATTTGTAACTAAGAATGGAGAATTATTCCCTGTTGAAATTAATGCAGCACCCTTCCTACTCAAAGGAGAAATAACAGTTTTATTAACAGCAAGAGATATTACAGAAAGAGTTGAAGATGAAGAATTGATGAAGCAAGCATTTGCTCAGATAGATCAAAACATCGAAGATTTTGATATCTTAGTAGATAAAATCAGAAATCCTCTTACAGGTATTATCGGGTATTCCGAATTGTCTGATTCTTTTCATACATCAATTATCGTAGAAGAAGCTATGAAAATTGATGATATTATCAAGCAAATTTCAGAAAACTGGATTGCTTCTGAAAAATTCAGAGAGATATTAAGAAAACATCTTTTAGCTGAATTAACAGCAGATGATGATATATCTGAAACATCAGAAGGTACTGAAACAGAGGTTATTGAAGATATCGTTGAGAAAGAAGCAGCGGAAACAGCTCCTAATGACTAAATTCATTCGATAACTCTGCGTGTAATTTATATATTACTCTTGATTAATATCGAATATGCGTTTTGCTAAGAAATTTAAGAATACTTTTCACTTGACTATTTGGGAAGCTACAATTGCAATAGCAGCTATAATTACTTTTTTTATTCTTGAAAAAGTGGTCTATCATGATGCGGAAAACGTTCCAACATTTCTGATAATTTTCGGATTTATTGTGGGGATTTGGTTAGCTTTCCGTCCTTCTGAATGGGCTGTAGAGGGACTAAACAGTGGCGCTAAATATGTTGGATTGTCTGAATATGTTGCTGGGGTTCTATCAAGTCTTGCTTCCAACCTTCCTGAAGCAGTTATAGCTATTTTACTTCTCATTGAGGGTTATCAATTAATGGCAGTTGTAACAGTTCTATCAGCTGCTGGTTTCAATGCAATTATTCTTGGAATCGCTATAATTATTGCAACAATTAAGAAAAAGGGAAAAATAGCTGTTCCCGAAGATTTAGAAAAGAAGGAAGCACCAATAATTCGATGGGCTATAGTGGCTTTGCTAATGACTGTCGTCTTTGGTTTCATTGAATACTTCCAAGTTGATCAACTTGATCAAGCAGTATTGACTCGACCAGTAGCAGGATTACTTGCAACAAGTTATCTATTTTATTTGATTTACTTAATTGTAGTTAAAGATACTAACAATAAAATTTCTTTGAAAAACCATGAAGAACAAAAAACAGTAGAAGACGTTGATGAAACCAAAGAAAAAGAAGAAGATGACCATAGTACTCATGATCGTCTTCCAGTTTGGTTAACAATCCTTCTTTTAGTTCTAGGATTTGTTGGAATATACTTTGGTGGAGAAACACTTACTTGGAGTGTAATGCAATTGACTGAAGGAGGAGGGGTAGGTATAGGTGAGATTGGTTTAGCTTTAATACTAGGAGCAGCTGGTTCAGTTCCTGAACATGGAATCGCAGTAATCTCTGCAGCGAAAGATGAGATTGAAGTAGGAATCGGAAATGCTATGGGAGGAATTCTCCAATCTGCATTATTGATTTTTGGTATTTTAGGTGTTTTTGTTTCTATAACTCTTCATCCGTTTATACTTCTTCAAATAGCCGCAATCGCTTGTTCTCTATGGTTTGTTAAACGGTGTATTCAAGACAAGAAGTTTGACACGTTTGAAGGGATAATGATAATCCTACTTCAGATACTTGTCTTCGTAATACTATTCGAAGATATAGCATTCTTTGCATGAGTTACAACACCCTTTCATTTTTTTTCTTTCTAGCTTTTTATACTCAATAGTAGAGTTAATACTATGGGTATCCAAAGGATTTTACCCCCTATAGATAAAGAAGAAGAAATTATCCTACTTCATCGAAATGGTGCAATTATAGCTATCAGTGAGACAATCTATCAAGTGAGGATTTTTAGGGAACCTGAAAGGAAAATTTTTACTACTTCTTTGGAAAATGCTTATAGATTTCTACGGTTGGGTATCGACGATTTTGATGAAAATGAAGGATATTATTTGCAATAAAAATGAAGAAAGAGCTTAGTCTATTTCATCAAACACTCTTTCAATAACTTCTACTGCCCACTCAAGTTCTTTTTGTGTAATAACCAAAGGAGGTATAAAACGAATTGAAAACTCATGTGTTTCTTTCGCTAATAATCCAACCGGTTGATGATTTTTCATAGCTTCTGTAAAGGGTCTAGCTTTTTCATTTAACTCAATTGCTACCAATAGTCCTTTTCCTCGAACTTCTTTGATTTTCTCTGAATGTTTTTTCTGAATCAGTTTTAATTTCTTAACAAAGAATTCCCCTAATTCTGTTGACCGTTTTGAAAAATCTTCTTCGTTGAGTAAATCACAAACAGATTCTAAAACAGCCATTCCTAAACTATTTCCACCCCATGTTGACCCATGAGAACCGGGGGTTAAGACATCCATTATATTCCAGTTTGCTAATACACCTGAAATTGGAAAAATCCCACCACCTAATGCTTTTGCCACTAAAACTACATCAGGTTTTACTTTTTCATGATCACATGCAAAAATTGCTCCTGTTCTACAAAATCCAGTCTGTATTTCATCAGCTATAGTAATGACATTATTTTCTTTGCAGATTTTCTGTGCTTCTTTCAGATATCCTTTTGGTGGAATCAAAACACCAGCTTCTCCTTGAATTGGTTCAAATAGAAAAGCAACAGTATTTTTGTTAATGGCTTTCTTTAGAGCATCAATATCACCATATGGTATAACTTTAAATCCAGGAGTCTTGGGACCAAAACCACTGAAAGCTTCGGGATCTGTTGAGAACCCTACGATTGTAATTGTTCGACCATGAAAATTATTTTCACAAACAATAATCTCTGCTTTATTTTCATCTACTCCTTTCTTTTCATATCCCCATTTTCTAGCAATTTTCAATGCAGATTCAACTGCCTCAGCACCAGTATTCATAGGGAGAAAAGTTTCATAACCTGTTAATTCGCAGAGTTTTTTTGCAGCTGTTCCCATTGAATCATTGCAAAAGGCTCTGGATGTTAAAATAACCTTATCTGCTTGTTTCTTAAGTGCTTTAACAAGCTTTGGATTTAGATGTCCAAAATTTTGACTTGAATATGCGCTCAAACAATCCATATATTTTTTACCTTCCACATCCCAAACCCAAATCCCTTTTGCTTTATCTATAACAACTGGAATTGGTTTATAATTATGAGCGGTCCATTTCTTATCTAAATCGAGATAGAATTGTGATTTGTTTAGTTCTTTTTTTGGCATAGAATCACCAATAATGTCTAACACTCATTACTAAGTGAATTTATAAAATTATAGATGAAAATTATTAAGAGCGAATTTTCTTTCTTTTTACGAAAACTATCGAAGAAAATACAACGATTGCTATCAGAGTACTATTAAGAGATATAGAAGCTCTAAAAACAGTCATAAAAATAACTTGATCATCCATATTGACTAGAGTATCAATTAATAAGACTAAAAACTCTCCAGCTACCTGTTGTCCTTCTATCCATTCAACATTTTGCAAATCAATATCATAGTCAAATTTAAAACTACCCAGGCCAGTTCCTAAAATAATAGATGTGTTAATAGCTTTGATTCTCAATGATAAATCCTGAAAGTTCAAAGTTATATTCTGTAAGGGTAAAGCAAAATCGCTCATATCTTTATTGACATCAACACTATAAAAGTAAATCTCATCACCTGTTTTCCATTCAAGTTCTTGATCATCAACAACTGCTGAAAGAGAAATGGTTCCTTCTAGATACACATCGGGATCAATCTTTAGTGAAACGTAACTGATATTTGCAATTGGATTGTTGACGGTGAATTTCATTGAATTGAAGTTTATTGGTAAAGAGATGTTTTCTCCAATAAACGAGTTAAAATTAGCCTTAATTTCGGATGTACCTTCTTCTATTTCTATGAAAAAAACATCTGTGATTGGTGTTTTAACAATGACAGTTCCATTCAATCCGATTGTTATGTTTCCAAGATAACCTGAAACTTGAATACCGTAAGTACTAACTTCTTTCTTGATATCTTTATTCAAGTATCCTGTTAGATTGAAGGGGATGTTAAGATCTGTATTGAATGTTAAGAAAGGATACAAGCCTATTCCTAGAGTTTCGTTTTCAAAAGCAAAAACCATCTTAGCATGAAAATCATTTGAGAAATTAGTAATAGCTGAGGAAATCACCCAATCATTTTTATCTTCTATTGTTCCAATTTCAAACGCAGAGACTGAATTTTGATTAGCATTACCAACAATAAATAGCATTAAAATTGTGAATAATAAACTAAATGTTAATTTCCGATTTTTCAGTATAACTTCCCCTATTTTGAATATAGATTTTAGCGTCTATAAAACCTTTTCATTTACCTATTTTCTGCAAAAGATTTAATATCAAGATATGGGAATTTAGATTTATGTCTGAAAAAGACGAGAACATTAAAACTGAAGTTAAAACAAAACAGAAACGAAAAGAAAAAAAAGCAAAGAAGGAAAGAAAGGGTGACGGACGATATAAGGAAAGTACTAAAGAATTCTTTCTGGGGATTTGGAAATTCATAAGCTTCTTTTTGAAGATTATTTTAGCTCCCTTTTGGTTCACTGTTGTACTATTTATCAAAGCTATCAAGTTTCTTAGAGAAAAAGGGGATCATCTATTAACAGATGAAGATAAAAGATACCTTTCTCTGATACCTAGTCTTTTCTTTATGATGTGTGTAAGTATTATCGTTACATTTCTAATTTTCTACTTTGGATTGCTGGATAAAGCAATTGAAGTAATTACAAGTGATGGATTCTGGCCAGCAGTAGGATTGTTCTTCACTCAGATAGGATTAGGAATTTTCTGGTTACTCAAGGTTGTTTTCGTTGATTTCTTGTATGGAATGATCATTCAACCTTTCGGAGATTTCATGCAAAACGCAAACTACTTCTGGGCTACTTTGATCATTGTTATTATAATCATTTTGCTAGTTGGTCTAGGACTTATGATGTATCATCTTATGAAAACTCAGAAACTAATAAAAGCGATTGGACGATTTTTCAAAAAAATTTGGAGTTATCCCAAAAGTGCTCATAATTGGATAAGAGAGAAAGTAGTTTTAAAATATCTAGTAGGAGAAAAACATGTTGCTACAAAACCAAAAAGTTTCTTTTGGGGTGTTGTACTCATACAGTTCATCATAACAATAGCGCTATTCATACTAGCAATTGTTCTAGGAGTAGTCAACTACATACAAGGCATCTGGATTGGACCTGATATTTTCGAATACTCTTTAGTAGTAGCGGGTATACTTTTCTTAGTTATAGGAATCTTCTCAACTTGGTTCTTTGTTAGAGTTTATGCAATAGCAACTAAAGTATCTGAAGAAGCAGCAGCATAGACCCAAACATTTTCTTCTTTTTTTAGATTTTTTTTGATTATGTATACGTATAGAGAATATAAATTATGTTCAAGAAAATTTAAATTCTAGTCAAATCAATAAGAAATATCTTTGGTGATATCTATGAAACTACGAGTCGGTATTAACGGTTTTGGACGTATTGGTCGAAGCGTCTTCAGAGCAGGTTTTGCACAAACAGATGTTGAATTTGTTGGAATAAATGATGTAGGTGATTCAAAAACCATGGCTCATTTACTCAAATATGATAGCATTCATGGTAAATTTTCTCATGAGATAGATGCATCTGAGAACCACTTGAAAGTTGATGGTAAGGAAATCCCAATATCTAAGGAAAGAGACCCTGCAGATATTCCTTGGGGTGAGTGGAATGCAGATATCGTGTTCGAATGCGTAGGAATTTTTAGAACTTATGAACTAGCATCAAAACATCTTGATGGAGGAGCAAAAAGAGTTATCCTTTCAGCTCCCGATAAAGGAAAAACTAAACCCATCCCAGCTTTTGTCTTTGGTGTCAATGAGGACAAATACGACCCAGAAAATCATAAGATTATCTCAAATGCAAGCTGCACTACCAACTGTTATGCACCTGTGACAAAACTCATTGACGAAACATTTACTGTTAAATCTGGATATATGACAACAGTCCATGCCTATACCACAGATCAGAGACTTCTTGATCTTCCTCATGGTGATTTAAGAAGAGCAAGAGCAGCAGCATTATCTATGATACCAACATCAACAGGAGCAGCTAAAGCAGTTGGGAAAGTCCTACCACATTTGGAAGGAAAGCTTCAAGCTATGTCAATAAGAGTACCTACACCTAATGTATCCCTTATAGATGCTGTTTACTCTGTAGAGAAAGATGTAACAAAAGAAGAAGTCAATCAAGTTTTTGTGAATGCTTCCCTAGGAAAACTGAAAGGCATACTTGCAGTTTCCAACGAAGAACTAGTATCTTCTGATTATAATGGAAATCCATATTCAGCTACTGTTGATTTACCTTTAACTATGGCATTTGACAATCAAATCAAGATAATAGCTTGGTACGATAACGAAACAGGATACTCTTCAAGAATGATTGATTTAGCGAGATATATTGCAGATAAAGAAGATTAAATCATTCTTCCTCTATACTTTTTATCATTCCAATAAAAGCTTTGTAAAGGCATTCAGCGCAACTTTTCGCTTCTGGGTCCATGAAAAGAATTACTTCCCTCATATTTTCATATATTTTTCTTGGAATAGCTCTATCGCCTATAATTATTCTTCGTTGTTTTGTTGGACATGTAATACAATCCTCTTGATCATTAGTAACAGCATTCAGGCAATAAGAAGGATTGTTAAATTGTTCCAGATTAATTTGTTCCAAATCCATTGGATCAAAAAAACTAATGACAATAACCTCATCAAATTCATCATCCAGAATACAATAAGTTGCACCTTCAAGCTCCTTATGCATGGGGCATGGTTGTCTAATCCATAAGATTTGGGACATTATATTTACGTATAGCAATCAAGTTAAAAATTTTCAGATACTCTTAATCAAAAAAAGCGTTTATTTAAAAAGAATAAAAAAGAGAGCTGATTTAAGCTCTTATTGGTGCTCTGCTTCTATAATCATAGTAGATCTTGGTGATTTCACTGACCATTCTTTCATTGAAAGTGGTTACCATCACTGGATCTCCACTTGGAGCTTTGTGTCCTAGGAAACCTTCTTCAATTCCATCTCTAGTCCCCATCATTACTGTTAGCTGAGGATCATCTTTCACAGTAACATTTCCCATTCCAAGCATTTTTGTAAGTAAAGCTTTGTCTTTTTCGTTGTGTTGAGATGTATTTGTTACAATCTCAAGTTTCCTACCGAAAGTATCCATGAACTCAGAATCTATCCATCGTACCGTTGGAGAGATTATAGTAGCTGAAGATTTTGTATGTCGTAGTAATGACATCATTGTTGCTCTTACTTGCTCGTTTCCTGTAACTAACCACATATCTTCAACAGGATTTGGTTCAATTCCCTTTCCTAATGATAGAACATCCCTCAATATTTTCATTGAATCTCCTGTTGCTTCTAGAACAACATCAATTTTACCAGGAATGGTGTTCAATAAACCAGAAATAGTTGTATCAACCGATTCTACTTCTTGCAGAGAGCTTTTGATTAAATCTTCCTTGAAACTCATCAATTTAGAATTATATTCAGTCTTCTGCGAATCAGCTATTTGTGAATCTTGCACTATCTTATCCAATTTCTCAATAAATGAGCTAAGTAAAGATTCGAAGAGGTCCGAAACAGTTTTTTCCAGATTAGTGAGATCGGATTTTATTGTTTCATTTCCTGAAGTAATAGTGTCAGTAAGAGTATCTCTAGTACCTTGAACATTCGTTACTAATGCTGATGAATTTGAATCAGAATTTGTTACAAAACTACTTATCTGATGTTGAACATTCAGATCATAATCCTTGCTATCTTTATCAAACTCTTCTTTAACAGAAGTAATATTACTCTCAAAATCAGTTGCCATCTTATCGTATGACTTTTCTAAATCCTTCTTAACTCCTTCATACATTGTATCAATTTCTGCTTGTGCCAAAGCTTGAAATTCATTAGCTGAAGCAGCTAATTTACTTGAGAATGAGTCTGTATCCTTCTTCAATAGTTTTGGATATTCTGTAGTTAGTTTCTGCATTTCCTCTTTAGTAAGTGCAACAGCTGCATCTAATTCTGAGGATTTTTCAGGGGAAACATTCAATTCAGCAAGTAATTCTTCAGTCCCCTCTAAGAACTGTTGAATTTCCTGATCAATTAAATCGTTTATTTCGCTTTCAACTTTTTCAGTTTGTGTAGTGTAATTAGCAGCAGCTTCATCCAATGTAACAGAAACATCTGTATCTAAAGCGTTCTTAGCTGTTTCAAACTCTGATTGCATTGTTTTCATGTTTGTATCCATAGATGAATTGACTTTAGTAACCAATTTTGTATGATCATCAATATTAGTCTTGAGTGTCTCTTGAAGGGTTTTCAGAACTTCTTCATTGTTTCCTTTCATCAAGGTGAAGATTTCTTTTTTAGTTGTTTGTAATGCATTGAGTCCTTCTTCTAAATGAAGCTGCATTGTCGTTTTATCACCTTCTTCTGCAGTTACTGATGATTTTACAATATCGTCTAGGGAGTCCTTAATTTTCTTTATTACTCCGCTAAATGCTTTAGATTCAGCACCGACCACTTCCTTCAATCCACTTGTGCTGGTATCTTGTAGTTCAGTAAATTGTTCCTCGTAAGTTGTGTATGTTTCTTTTATTGTTTTCTTCATCTCATCTAATGATTTTGATAACTGATTGCTTATCTCAGATCTAGATTTCTCAAGAGACTGACTAGACGATTGAATTGTATTGTTTGTAAATTGCGAAAGCTCATCTAGCCTTGTATTAACTCTTTGAAAAACACCGGTAGATAAAGTTGTCATAGAATCTGAAAATGTTAGAATCATATCCTCAACTTTTGAACCAACACTGCCCTTGAGAAGTTCAATATCTCTATTCATACTTTCAATAAGTTGAGCCATTCTTGGCCCCTCTTCCTTACCAAAAACCCTCTGAAGCTGTTTTTGATCTAATCCTTGGAAGGAGCTGTTAATTTCGTCAATTTTCGCTACAGCTGATTTAAATTGATCACTAATTTCATTCAATCTATCTAAACTCGTTTTGTAATATATTTGTACTAAATCAGGTACTTCATCTCGGATGTCTCTACCTCTTTTAGAAAAATCATCTGAAAATGCTTGAACATCATTATTGAATTGTGTTTCTTTTTCTTGAATTAGATCCTTAATTGCACTATCATTGTCCTTTACATTTTTCACTATATTCGAAACAACGTTCTCTTTCAGCTCATTTAGGTGTGAAGTAAAACCTTGTTTGAACTCATCATGGGTTGAAGTAAAGGTTTCAATCCTTTCATCCAGAGATTTTTGATAATTCGCAGCAGTTTTCGATAGATCATCTAAATAAGAACTAGTTGATTCTTCAAAAGTTGTCATTATTTCATCAATAAAAGTAGTTACTTGATCACTCACTTTTTCAATTGAAGATGACAGATTATCTTTGAAAAGGTTGAAACCATCATCTATTCCTTTCTTGAGAAGCGATAAAAGACCATCACTGTTCTTCTTGAAATCTTTGAGATAAGAAGATAAATCAGAGCTAAGCTTGTTCTTCATTTCTTCAGTTTTGCCTTCTGTTTGAGTGATTAACACGCCTAATTTTTCTACGGAATTAGTTTTGGTTTTGTTTAGAAGATTCACAAACTGGTTTTCATTTTCTTTTAGAATATTTACAGCTGTTTCTTTTGATTTATCTATTGATGATTTGATTCTATCAGTTGTTGCTTCTTCAAGTTTCTTAAGTTCTTCATTCAGTGAAGCGAGAATCAATTTTGTTTTTTCCTGATGTTCATCCAATTTAGTTTCATAATTTGTAACTATTTTATTTAGTGTGTTTGTAAGTTTCTTAGTGGAATCTTGAGTGGATGTCTTTGAATCAGATTTGATTTTATTCACTACATCTCTAGTTACTTCATCAATAACCTTTTTCTTCCCTTCTGCAGTTTCAAGAAATGTCTGAAGCTGCAAAGACAAGCTCTCCTTTATCCCTTCCATTTTTTCCAATATTGCATCAAGTTGGACATTTATTCTTTCATTGTGTTCCTGTTGGAGAGAACCAAATGTTTCTTCAATCTTAAGTTTGAAAGTTTCATGATGTTCTCCAATCTTGTGTATTGTGGAATCAAAGGAATTCAAAACGTTCTCTTTAACTCTTTGAGCAGATTTAGCTATATTCTCACTGTTTGCAGAAGATACGGTGGATGTTTCGGAATTTACTCTACCTACAATTTCTGTTAGTTCATTTTTTCCTGTGTCTACTAGTGATGACATAGTTTCAAGAAATTGTTTAGATATCCCACCTACCTCTTGAGAATGAGCGTCTACTTCTTGAGTGATATTCTCATGAAAACCAGCTAATTGGGTCCTAAAATTCTGCATTGTTTTATTCCAATCAACTTTAACTTCATCACTCAGAGTTTTCAATTCGTTTTCTAAACGTAGAGAAACGTCTTCAGTTAATTTTATTTGAGGAGGTAATGGGATATAATAAGAAGTTCCTTCCGTATTTTTCGCTTTTACCTCTTTAACATATCCGCGATCTACTAATTTTTTCAATGCTGTTATCATTTTATCAGCAGAGATTTTAACGTATGTCTGGATTTGTCCAACAGTACGAAAACCATACTGTACAATATTTGAATAAACTTGGATTTCATCTTTCGATAATCCTATTTTTTCTAATGTTCCTTGCATTTTAATCCCTTATCTATACAATTCATTCTTTATTGCTTCGATGTTCTTTTCTAATCTTTCTAAACGACTTATGAGATCTCTTTTCCTTTTCTCCGATTCTTCTGCTAGTTTAATATTTTGCTTTGCTTCAGTTTCTAAATCGGTGAGAGTGGTTTCTTGAGTCTCTATTATTTGACCTTTAGCTGCAGATTCAGATGAAGATAAATCAGCAACGGCATCCTTCTCTACAGATTCCAGTCTTGTAACTATTTGGCTACTGGTTCTGTCTACTGATTCAGTTAGGTCATTAACATCTTGCTCTATTGAAGATATTTTCCCTTCAATTGTACTATTTGCTCTACTTTCAATATCAGAAATTTTGCTCTCAAGATCAGTCTTCATTTCTGTAAATTTAGCATTAAGTTGGTCTTTTTCATTTGATAATAGTGTTTTAGCTTCTTGTTTCATAGTATCAGATTGTTCTGAGAAAGATGTCAGTATTTGCTCAATTTCTTTGTTGAATCCTTGTTCAAAACCTTGAAGTTCTGTACTATGGGCTTCTATTTGTTCTTTTGTAATTCCATCATATTTCTTAATCATATCTGCTTTTGAATTATTGAAATTTGACATTGCGACTTCATTAACATCTATCATACCTTTCTCGTATTCAGCTAGAACATCTTGTACCTTAGTGATTTCATCTACAAGGTACTTATCCATCGTATCTGATACTCCTGAAAGTTCAGATTGAATTCTTTTTACTGCGTTACTTACTAATTGTTCTAATTCATTCTTGATTCTGTTGAAGCTCTCAAAGATGGATTCCATGTTCTCTGTTAATTTATCCCCATATTCAGAACGCAAGTGCTTAATTGATTCAAGCATAATGTTCTCTGTGATGTTAATATTATCATTAAGTTGAATTTTCATATCTTCGGTGTTCTTTTCGAAAGTTCCAATATTGCTGTCTTTTATTTCAGCAACATTCTCTTTAGCTCCTGTAACTACTTTTCTAAAAGTGTTAATCTGGTTATTTGCAAGTCTTTCCAAATCTTGTGTGTGCGAGCCTATTACTGTATTAATATTATCATTAAAGGAAGTTGTATAATTTCCAAACTTAGTCTTACTTTCGGATAATAGTGAGACAATCGATTCTCTTAGATTTCCAAGTTGACTATTGGTCTCAGAGAACTTAGAATTGATTGTTGCTTTTTGGGATTCTGTCCATTCCTGAACCAAATCTTTGTTATCAGAAGTATTTTTAATAGTTCGTTCTTCCAACTTGTTTTTGTTTTCATCTATAAGATTCTTGAGATTCTCGTTCAATGCTATAAATTTGTTCTGGATTAAGGTTGTTAAAACCTGATAATATCTTTGAAGATCCAACATTCCTTCCAAGGATTCTTTGAAATTTGTTACTTCATTTTCCAGATTTTCAATTTCTCTTCTTATTTTCTCTAAATCTTTTTCTACCCTTTCAGACATTTTTTTCACCTAAAAATCTAATTCTTTTTCTATACTCTCAATTTCAATTTCTTCAACCTTTTCTGGTTCTGGTTCAGGTTCTGGCTCAACCTGAGGTAATTCAATCTCTACAGCTTTTTCAAATTTCATTGATTTGAAATAATTGTGATGAATACTTTCCTCATTATAAAGTTCAATTGCTTTCTTACGAATTCTTTCGTAGTTTTCTTCGTCTCCTATCTTGTTATAGCAATCTAGGGTTGATTTTATGTAACTTCTTATCGCATACTCACTTTTCTCTAGTGGGAGGGACAAAGATAATTTCTCAAACTGATCTGCAGCTCTTGTATACGATCTTTTTGCTTTTAATTCCTCATTTACAGCGTCATAGTATTGAGCTGATTTAACGTATAATTTTGCCGCAAAGTAATAATTTTTCTCTTCGAATTCCCTTGCCATGTTCTCACAAAAACCACCTGCTTGTTCTAATTCTTTTATTAATTCAAATTGCTGTACATTGATCAAGGAAAAATCATATGCCCTTTGATACATCTTCTTCTTTATGCATATATTTGCTATTTGCTTCACCTTGGATGCTACTGCAAAATCAGCTAGAGGATCTCTAATTTTAGCAGATAGTTGATTGATTATCTCAATGGTTCCAGTGGAAGGAGCAATATCTTTGTCAAGGTTTTCTAAAATATTATCCAGTTGAACCATCAGAGTTGTTAATGGTCCGAACAATCTTATTCTAAATTTCATTGTTGTTAGAAGAGATTCTTGCAAGAATCTAGCATATGTATCCCCTAACCAAAGCATGCCTTTTTCCTCAAGTTTCTTCAATGTTGGAATTGAAATATAAGCCGACAATTGTTCAATGAGATACAAATTCTCATTGTAAGAAGCCATTTCCAACAAAGCTGTTTCTTCTTCTTCGCTTAGTTCAAACAAATCTTTCAAATTGCGTTCTACAAAATTTTCAAGCCCTAAGCCTGAAGAGATAAAAGCAATCCCTAA
The DNA here is from genome assembly GCA_023270155.1 of Candidatus Heimdallarchaeota archaeon. GTDB lineage: Archaea > Asgardarchaeota > Heimdallarchaeia > Heimdallarchaeales > Heimdallarchaeaceae > UBA460. Next base: position 33,862 of record JAGLTB010000120.1, read on the forward strand.
ATTTAAATCGAAAATTGATCTTTGACTTGTTGTTATTAAATCCAAAACTCCTTTGTTTATTAACTGTGGAGCTTTTCTTCGCAAGTAGATTTCAGTTTCAGAAATAGATAATGCTTCTACCTTAAGAACCTCAGAATTATCAGTAAGATATTTCTCATAATCGAAATCATATAGGAATCTTTCATCGAAAGTGCTTGCTACAATGATGTTATACTGTCGTTCTTTTAGTTCTTTAATTATAGATGCAAAAATTGGATAGAATTCATATAAATCCATTAATTTGAAAAGATGCAAATTATCTATGAAGAAATAAAGAAAAGTACTAGTTTCTGTCAACTTTTGATTTATCTTATCCAAATTCTCGAAAAATAGATTAACATAGAATTCTGTAAAAGAGATACTAGCAGGTTTCTTTACATCTTCATCTAGTCCTGGTAAATCATCACCTAATCTCTTTTTACCTACTTTTTCAAGTAAGGAACGCCATTCAGGTGCTAATTCATCTATCTTGTTTTTCCATTCCTTAAAGAAATCCAGAAGTCTTCTTTCTTGTGGTTTAAGCTCAAAACGATGTGCTACATCCATTCTTCCAGTAGTAGTAGTTTCAAGTTTCTGCAGAAGTGAACTTTTTCCAGTTCCTTCAGCTCCAACAATTAAGAACGATAATACTTCAGATTCTCCTCTTTTTTTCTTATTAACAAGTTCTACAAAATTATTTATTGTCTCTCTCAGACCATAGAAGTCATGTGGCTGGCATGGTTGGAAAAGACTATTAATCTCCATAGTCATCTGAATCCTCACGCAATTCTCAATTTGATAATATACGTTTTCTACTTATAAAATCTATGAATGAGTTATATTATGAAAAGATTTGCTTTGTTGTAAATTGCTTTTTATTTTTTCATGGATATATTCGAATTAGAAAGAAATAAAAATGCGTTTGCCAAACTATTCTTACTAACCTCAGAGGTGAAAAGATGACAATAGGTGAACGTTTTGTTGGCTTTACCAATAATTCAAGCAGAAGAGTTGGACAGAATCGAAGAATCAAAAGAAGGGATCATCTTTGCGCGAAAGAGGATAAAAGAGCTTGAGAATAGCCTTATTTTTCTGAATGATTTGTACAATCAGAGTTTGATCATTTTACTTGATCAATTAAAAGATAAACAAAAGCAAATATTCTTTGCAGCATCAAAGATTCTAACTAAAAAGAATATATCTTTGAATAAACTATCAGACATGCTTTCGGAAAGATTTGATTCATCATTCTCTACTATCAAATGGAATCTAACGAAACTTAGAGATATTGGCTTCTTCGAAACATTTGGTGAAAGAGGAAATACTAAGACTATTCTAATGTTGACACATCTTGGTCTCTCACTTTATTCAAATTTTGCGCAAACTGGAAACTAAATTGTAAAAACACAAAACAATAAATGGTATATGCACAAAAGTAAAATGGTTGAGAAATGAAATCTGATTTCCATCAATATAAAAAATCAGGAATGATCTTAGCGGATGCTTTGAAACTTGCTGAGGAAATTACAGAGCCAGGGATAGAACTTATTGACATCGCTGAAAAAGTAGAAAATTTCATTCGAAATCAGTCAGCTCAACCTGCTTTCCCAGTCAATATCTCAATTAATGAGATAGCAGCTCATTATTCCCCTGTGGTAAACGATGACAGCACAATTCCTGAGGGATCAATTGTAAAAATTGATGCAGGGGTTTCGGTAGATGGGTTTCTTACAGATGCAGCTCGAACCTTCATTTTCGATGATAAATGGACTAAGATGAAGCTTCTTGCTGAAACTGCTCTAGAAAATGCACTAAAAGCAATTAAACCGAATGATAGTGTTTTCATTGTTGGAGAAATAATTGAGAAGACAATTAAGAAAGACGGATATAAACCAATAGTGAATCTCAGTGGTCATTTAATGACACGATATTCGTTACATGGAGGAGTCTCAATACCAAATTACAAAATTTCAAATGAAGCAAGAGATGATTCACATAGATTTATTCCTGGAAACGTTTATGCAGTAGAACCTTTTGTAACTACAGGAGCTGGAAAGGTATTTGATGATAAAAATATGACAATTTACAGGCATTATAGAGATTTCAAGAAAAACGAAATTCCTGAAGAAGTTGAGGAAATCTATCTATATATGAAACAAAGCTTTTGCAATTTACCTTTTAGTTGGAGATGGATTTATAACTCAGGTTTCAGCCTAAAACAAATTGAAAGAGCAAAAGAAGTTTTTCTTAGTAAGAACATTGTACATGGATATCCTGTCTTGGTTGAATCAGAATTCGCTCCAGTTACGCAGGCAGAAGAGACTATCTACGTTAATGAAAACGATATAGTAATTCTAACCAATACAAAATAGCTTGCAAATCTCAATTAATATTTTAAAAAGTAAAAGAGATTAGATGATTAAATCTTCAAGTTCTCTTGGGTAGGGAGTAATATGATCTGATCCGTCTTCAGTGATGATAACGGTTTCAGAATGTCTGAATCCTCCGAATTTATATTCGTAGATCCCAGGCTCACATGTTAATACCATCCCTGGTTTCATGATTTCATCTACACCTATATCTAGAAATGGAGCTTCATGGCCTTCTAGACCTATCGCATGACCAGTGTGGTGTTGAGTTAGGTTTTTCAAACCCTCTTCTTTGAAAACTGCAATTGCAGCTTTGTCAACTGCACTGCATGGAATACCAGGTTTGAATGCTTCTAAAGCAGCATCTTGTGCTTTTTTCATTACATTGAAATATCGTCTTTGTTTATCACTAGGTTTTCCAATGAACATCGTTCTTTCGAGTTCTGATAGATAACCAGATATATTAGCAGATGCACCTGTTACAAGAACATCGCCTTTTTTGAAAGCAGTTTTCTGCAATACTGAATGAGGGATAGCAGACCATTCACCTATTTGCCCTCTGTAACCTGCACCAGCTGGTAAAAAGCTTCTAGGGATAAATCCTTCTAAATCTTCTAACATTTTCTTTGAAGCTTCCATGCTTGCTTGTAATGAAACATCCACTTCATTCTTTCCTTCTGCAGTATACTCTTGCAGTAATCGATGAGCTAAATCACCATATTTAGCAGATATTCTAATCAGATTCAATTCTTCTTTATCTTTTATTTTTCGAATTTGTGGAATTAAACTGGAATGGATTTCTGTCTTAGCTTTGTTTCCAATAAGATCTGTTAGCTTTGGTCCTTCATAACCCCAATAATTTGAAAATGAAGGTGCTTCCATTCCAATCTTTAAATTAGTAATCTTATTTTCCACGAGTTTATCAACGAATATTTTTGCAGGATGTTTTTCATCTGGGTACTCAAAGTATAATTCTCGATGAATCCAAGGAATTTTTTCCATTAAATGTTCTTTTTCCAATCTAGGGACAAAAAACCACGGATCATCTAGTGCAGGTAGTACAAAAGCAATTGGTCTTTCTGTTGGAATAAAATGATATCCAGTCAGATAGTAAATAGAGAGAGGACTGAAAAAAATCATTGATCCTAAATCGTTATTTTTACAAAAATTTTGAATTTTACCTATTCTTTTTTTTTGATTTTCTTTTGAAATTGCATATTTATTCATATCAATTCACTCCAAATTTTATGTGAATCCTATGACCGTACTTGTCGGAAGTACTTTACGGAGTTCAATTAGGTTAGGTTTGTATAAGTATGTTAAGCTTGGAGAATGATCCTCATTTTTGAAGTTTTCCCACGATTCTTTGTATTTATTGATGGCTTTACAAACAAGAAATTGATCTATTAAATCTCCAGTTATCACATAAGTTCCACTCCCTAAGTCTCTTCGTCTGATGATTAGAATTGGAAGATATACATCCTTGTATTTTTCTTTTGGACATAACTCCAGAAGGATTTGTACTTCTCTTTTATCGATATATAGTTGATCTTCTAATCTATTAACATAATTGAGATGGCCTTGTTCTGCCATCTGAAGAGTTACTCGATTCTTTGGTAGATGATTGTTCACTGAATCTATTTCATATTTCAGGAATTTACTCAGCTTATCATCAAAGCCCAAAAATTTCACCAGGTTTAATCAGAATATTTCCTTGGAAAGAATATTCTATCTACTCTGTTATATACTAGATAGGAACCTGCTAAAAATGGTATGAATAGTGAGATTAAACTCACAAAAGCGAATATTATTACAGCTCCTGATAGGTAGCTTAGAAGTATATCTCTATTCTCGAAGGCTTGTGTTGCAAATATTAGAATTACTGCTATTGCACAGTTAACAATTACATCTATGAATATTGCATATATTATCCAGTTTCTAATTCCGGATTTGTTAGTAGAGTATGTTCTTGCAACCTTACCAACAAAAAAACCAACGAAGATTGCAAAAGGTATGCCTAAAATTATAGACAGTGAGTTAATATTTAATACAGTTGTTAAATCACTTGGAAATGTTGGATAAAGATCAAAATCCGCATCTATGAAATTTATTGATAAGAATGAAATTAGAAGATTCAACCCATAATGTAGTGTTGAAATAATTAATGTAAATAGAGTTACAAATAAGAATTTTCTTCCTATAGAAAATTGAATTTGTTTTGTTTCAGTGATATCAACAATTTCATCAGTTTTTGCCTTTTTCTTCTCTTTTTTCTTTGGTGCTTCTGGAATTTCAGGTAGTGCAACTTCTTTAGATTCTACCTCCGGAACATCTGGAGAATCAGGAACTTCAGGAGTAGCAGTAACACTGGGAACACTGGGAACACTGGGTAGATCCTTTACATCTTGTATTTTTTCTTCCTTCTCTGTTTCTGCTTGAGCAATTTCAAAATCGCAGAAAACACACTTTTTAGTACCTTTTATATTTAGATTTCCACAATTGGAGCATCGATCAAATTCTTCACTCATTAATAAATAGTATTGAGATTGAAATTAAAAAAGTATCTGAAAAAACCTACTTTTTCAATAATCAACTTCATGTTGCTTAGAATCTTCAATCAATTTCTTGAACAATTCTTCTTGCTTTGAAGATAACAGCATTGCTTCTTTTAATTTTTCCAGTAGATTTTTTTCTTCTTCAGACATTTTTTCTGGAATATCGTAGTGGATGACTGCAAGGAAATCTCCATAATTCATACCGTACGAAGTCTTGCGTTTGATACCTTTTCTTTGTAAACGTAAAATGCTTCCTTCTTTGGTTTTTTTTGGTATCTTAATTTTCTCAGGACCATATAGGGTGGGTATGGTCAAATTTCCACCAAGGATTGCAAGTGGGAAGGGAATTGAGATTTCAACAATTATATTATCACCTTGTCTTTTATAGAAAGGATGAGACTCAACAATTAATCTAACATAAAGATCTCCTCGTCCACCACCTAGTCGTCCTTCTTCGCCTTTGCTTTTAACCCTGAGACGAAAGCCAGAATCAACACCTGGAGGAATTTCTAGTTTGATTTTTTCATTTTCCTTTGAACGTCCGGATCCTCTACATTCTTTACATGGTTTATTTATTGTTTCTCCTTTCCCTCTGCATGTACTGCAGGCTTGTTGCGAGATATATCTAGTGAAACCCATCTGACGCTCAACTGTTTCCACTCCAGAACCTTGGCAGTTTTTACATGTTTTTGGAGAGGTTCCTTTTTGTGCTCCAGAGCCATTGCATTCAGTACACTCTTTCTTAATTGGAACTTCTACAACTTTTTTAGTTCCATAAACTGCATCTTCGAAAGATATTTCATAGTTCATTAGAAGATCAGAACCGGACTGAGGTCCTGCAGGACGACGACGTTGTCTTCCACCAAAGAACATGCTGAAAAGATCATCTCCCATAAAATCATCTCTGAAAAGTGAGGAGAATAAATCAGATATTGAAGAAAAATCTCTTGCGTTTACTCCAGAGAAATTAGATTGAACACCAGCGAATCCAAAACGATCATACGAACCTCTCTTTTGGGGGTCAGATAAAATCTCATAAGCTTCACTAGCTTCTTTAAATTTCTCTGCAGCTTTTGGATCATCAGGATTTCTATCAGGATGATTTTCCATTGCTTTCTTCCGAAAAGCTTTCTTTAACTCGTCTTCAGTAGCAGCTTTGGATACGCCTAAAACCTCGTAGTAATCTTTTTTTTCAGACATGAATTATCACTATCATAACTTGAGAGTATGCAATGTAAAAAAATAGAGATAAAAATATTATCGGTTTTTGAGATTTTACCAATAATATCTATTCTTCATCTTCAACAGGCTCATAGTCGACATCAATAACCTGTTCTTCATCAATGTCAGCTTGTGGTGCTGGACCAGGTTCACCTGGATCTCCAGGTCCATAAGGTACATCTCCTGGCTGAGGACCACCGGGAGCTTGACCAGTTTCAGCGTAAATTCTTTGTGAAATCTGCATTATCTCCTGTATGAGTTCTTCAGTCTTAGCTTTTATTTCTTCAACATTGTCAGCTTCTATAATCTTCTTCAATGTCTCAGCTTTTTCTTCAATTGCAGATTTTTCAGAATCAGAGATTTTGTCTTCCAAATCTTTAATTGTTTTTTCGGAAGTATAAATTGCTTGCTCCGCAGTATTTTTAGCTTCGATAAGTTCTCTACGCACTGTGTCTTCTTCTTTGTATTTTTCAGAATCAGTTTTCATCTTCTCGATATCATCATCAGAAAGATGAGATGATTGAATAACGATGCTTTGTTCTTTTCCTGTCCCAAGATCTTTCGCAGATACTTGAAGGATACCATTGGCATCCATATCAAAGGAAACCTCAACTTGGGGTACTCCTCTAGGAGCTGGAGGGATTCCAACAAGCTGAAACTGACCCAATGTTATATTGTCAGCAGCCATAGTTCTCTCTCCTTGAAGAACATGAATTTCTACAGATGATTGCATATCTGCAGCAGTTGTGAATACATTTTTCTTTGTTACAGGAATAGTTGTGTTTCGTTCAATGAGAGGAGTCATAACTTGACCTAGTGTTTCTACACCTAGGGTTAGTGGAGTTACATCCAAAAGAAGAATATCTTTTACTTCACCTGCTAAGACAGCGGCTTGAACTGCAGCACCAAGAGCAACAACTTCTTCAGGTGCAACACCTTTGTAAGGTTCTAATCCGAATAGTTCTTTTGTCATATCTCTAATCATCGGCATTCTAGTAGCACCCCCAACAAGAATTACTTCGTCTAAATCACCTTGTTTTATTTTTGCATCCTGCATAGCCTGTTTAGAGGGCCCCATACATTTCTCAACCAAATCCTTAGTCAAATCTTCGAATCTAGCTCTTGATAATTCTAAATCAAGATGTTTAGGACCAGATGCATCAGCGGTGATATATGGAAGACTGATTTTTGTTGTTAGTTTAGAAGTTAACTCAATTTTTGCTTCTTCAGCAGCATCCTTTAGTCGTTGAATAACCTTGGATTCTTTTGAGAGGTCTATACCTTCTTTCTCCAAGAATTCCTTAATAATCCAATCAATAATGTGTTGATCCCAATCATCACCTCCCAAGAGGTTATTACCACTTGTTGCAATTACTTTAAACAGACCATCATCTAGTTCTAGGATGGAAACATCAAATGTCCCACCACCAAGATCAAAAACTAGTATCCTTTCAGCAACTTCTTTGTCTAAACCGTAAGCTAATGCACTAGCTGTGGGTTCATTAACAATTCTAAGAACCTCCAAACCAGCTATTTCTCCAGCATCTTTAGTTGCCTGTCTTTGAGAATCACTAAAATATGCAGGAACAGTAACTACAGCTTTCTTGATTTTTTGTCCTAAATAGGATTCTGCATCTTCTTTCATTTTGGTCAGAATCATAGCTGAAATTTCTTCAGGTCTATATTCTTTGTCATCTACTTTGAATCTAAATTCAGTACCCATTTTTCTTTTAATACTTCTAATAGTTCTGTCAGGAAGAGCTATTGCTTGTCTTTTAGCTTGTATCCCTACAGTGCGAGTACCGTCTTCATTGAATGTTATAACACTAGGAGTAAGTCTCCCACCTTCAAGATTTGGGATAATCTCAGGTTTTCCAGCTACCATATAAGCGATACCGGAATTAGTTGTTCCTAAATCAATACCAACTACAAGCTCTTTCTTTGTTTCTTTACTCAAATCTTTCACCTTAAAGTAATAGTAAATTTTTTTCTAAACTAACGTATAAAGTCGCCTTTTACTGATATATATATCTTGCCATTTGTTTATTTCCAAAACCTATGGGGGAAGAAGAATATATTGTTTGTTGGCAGAAATAAAAGATATTAAAGTGTTAGAATGGTTGAATTGGAATCCGTTGATAGGGTAAGAAATAGAATAAATACAAATTCCATTCTTCTCTATCCAAATTGCTTAAGTAAAAAGATTTAAAGCTATAAAAAACAATATTTAGGTAATAACAATGCCTTCTGAATCTTCTCCTAAAAACTACTATTACCTGAAAAGTAAGCATTGTTTTAAAGGCACTATCTATGAATTTCCTTTCATGTCCATCGATGAAACTAATCTTTTCGCTGACTTTTTCAAACCAATTTTACAACTCCATCCAATCGAAGAATCAGGAATAACACTTCTACCCGTTGATACTCTTTTCTATCATCTGCGTTTGTTCATTCTTGATCAATTAAACTGGAACATTGAAATTGTGAAGCTTTTTCAATCCTCCTACATACTTGTGGATACAGGCGCAATTGAAGTAGGTTATTCTGAAGATTTTCTTAGGGATGTAAAAAACTTCCTTCTTCTATTTGAGAAAGCTGAACCAGAAGAGTTTATTCATTACTTTTTCGCTGATGCAAAGCTTAGAGGGAAAAGTTTCATTGAGTCTCTGTTTGTCAGGCTGTATGATTTCGAACCTACCCGAGAACAAATGGATGAACTCTTTCAGGCATTTGTTATTTTCCGCGACAATCCTGCATATTTCCAGTTTCTATACTTTGCAAAGTTTATCCTTCTTACTGATCTTGATGAAATTGAGTTTTATGTCAAACCCTTTCGAGCGAAGCAATTCAAAGAAGATATTCCTTGGTTAGCGAGAAGTGTTTTTGATGAAACTGCTATCGAAATCGATGAGCATGGAAATGAAATCGAGAGAGTTGTCAAGTATGTTAAATGTAAAAACTGTGGACATGAAGACGATGAGTCTCTAGGTATTTGTCCTATCTGTACCGAAAAATATGACTGGTACAAAGCTGAAGACAAAAAATCAAATTAATATTAAATTATCTCAATTCTGATGTTCATAGACAATGACAGTTTTTATAAATAAGTTAAAGGGATTTAGTATTACCTTATCTGTAGAACTAGATAATGTTAATGGGATCTATAGTTGTTCATGTATTTATTATAAAATAGAGAAAAAAAAGGAGTAAATGAAAAATTAGACTCCGCTTTTTATTGGTTTATCTTCAAGTCTAAATCTATTTCTACGTTTCTTTTACTTTTTGTAATAAGGAGATTTTCTTATAAGAACTGTTCGAGCGAGAGGACGAACTAGTTTGATAACAAAACGACGAAAACCTATTTGTTTTCTATATACTCTTATGAAATCATTAAAAGTATGTTCCTGGAATTTCAATAACTCTTGAGCTTCTTTAGTATCCATCCAATCGCAGTGATAATAATCATCTTCTGTTGTCACTGGTTTGAATACCTCTTCAGGTAACATTCCAATACCAAACGCTTCAAGCATCTTTGAAACAAATTCTCCTTGAAGTAATTTATTTCCTTTGCCACCACCTATGAAAAGAGTTTTACCTATTACTTTAGCATCCATTGCATTTACACAAGCTAAGGCAACATCTCTAGTATCAACAGTCTCAATTCTTTGATCAAGAGGTATATCAAACATGATATCAGGAATCTTCCAAGACATCTCAAAAGGAGTTACAGCTGCAAATCTTAGAATGACCCACTTCAATAAACTCTTTTTCAATCTTCCCTCCATTTCCACTTTATGTTGAGCATAATTATCATATTCTAAAGGATCAATTGGATCATCAATTCTGGTTGGAGGTTGGAATTTCATTCTATTACCATGAACAGCAATTGATGATGCATAAACAAATTTTGGAGGAACAACCATACTTTCCGCTGCTTGAATTAAATAAGTAGAACCTTTTACATTTACATCATAAGCTAGCTCTGGACGTTCATAAGCTAATGGCGGTATTATTGCAGCTAGATGAATTATCCAATCAATTCCATAAACAATTTTCTCCACCGTTTTTTCATCCCGAATATCACCCCAAATAGTTTCAAAATCCCCTTTTTGTTTCAATCGTGACTCAATAGCAACATTTCTAGGATTTTTCACATCAAAACAGCGAACAGTATGACCTCGTTCTAGAAGAAGTGTCAAAGTTCGTTGTCCAACGTTGCCAAAAGCACCTGTTAGTAAGACCTTCATATGTTGTATTGCACACCGAAAGTTATATGGTATTCAGTGAAACAGTAAAAAGAAGTAATTCCAAAAATACAAATAGTAATTCCATGAAAAACAAAATTCAGTTTTTTCCATTTACAGAAGTGAAAATCAAGAATTAAAGCATTTATTTGATTAAATATAAATTAGTTGTATTAAACGTTAATTTGAATTGGCGTGAAGCTGTTTCACACAACCTTTTATAAAGGAAATTTTTTGCAAGTTTGAAAAAATATTTTTTCTTCATAAAATACTTGTGGATTTAGTCGCACATAGTTTTAAATATAAGCAAGCAAGTTTATAATTTATGTCCTTCCCAGGATTTACAGAAGCAGCTAGTAGATTGAACTTCTGTCTCATTCGACCGCTGTTACAGATATTTTACGGACTCATTATCGGTATAGTAATGATGGTTTTCAATTTCATAATTGGAATCACATTCTTCATCAACTGCCTAACAGTTTTGATTAGCGGAAAGAGATTCAAACTACATTACGACTTTGTTTTAAGAGTCGCTAAGTGGATAGGTCACTTATATATGTACTTCCTTGCTGCAACTGATGATGTTCCAGACCTATATCCAAAATAAACAATTACTTTTCTTTTTTTTTCTTTAAGAAAGCTTTAAAATCGACCTATTTTCTATCTCATAAACGCTGGCTGTGATTTGTTCTGGTGATCAAATGGAAAATGAAGAAATAGTTACACCATACTTATCTGAGGAAATCAATCTTAAAAAAATCACTCCCTTACGCACGATTTGGGAGATGGGAAGAATCACAGCTTGGCAGAATTTTGCTCATCATCCAACATGTAGCCAATATAAGAAACACTATTTTAGTATTGGTAAAGTAAAACTTTGTGTAGGATGTACAAGCCTTTATTCAATGGTTGTAGCTTCTTTAATTGCTTTCTTTGCTGCATATGATTTTTTCAGAGTGAATGCAATTATACTCCCGATTGTTTATGTCTATGGAATTCTAGCCTTTGGAATACATCTACTTATTCGACCGGAAAAGAAATGGCTCAAATCATTTTTCAGAGCATCTCTTGGTTTAGGAGCAGGAGCGTATTTGGCAGTCATTGTTCTTGGACCTGTTTGGTGGATAAGATTGATTCTAATAGCCTTCATTCCTTTTGAATTTGTTCTTTTCTTTACTGTAAGAGGGAAGAAAGCTAATTTAGCTATATGTGAAGATTGTGTTCTACATCATGCAGATCCTCCTTGTGATCCTATGAAAAATACAGAGATTCGTATTAATAATCTCAATAGTTTAATTGATTCACAGATAAGTGGATTAAAAGTTGCTAGACAGAAAGCACTTGAAGAGAAAGCGAAAGACGATGAAATAGATAAATCTGAGATTATTGAAGAGAAAAAAGAAGAGATCTAGTTAGAGATAAAACTCTCCTTTAAGAACAGTACTTGTTTTTCCTATAATTTCAACTCGATTATTCTCAAGTATTTTGACTATTAATTTTCCACCTCTTTCAGAAATCTGGTTAGCTGACATTTCTGTTTTTCCAAGTTTCTTTGACCAATAAGGAGTAAGTATAGTGTGTGCTGATCCTGTAACTGGATCTTCATTGATTCCTGCCCAAGGAGCAAAAAAACGAGAAACGAAATCAATGTTGTTTGAACCTTTTGAAGTTATCAGAACCCCGCGAATATCTAAATCCAGTTTTAGTTTGAGCATCTCCCCAAAATTCGGAGTTACTTTTAAGACATCTTCCTCATTCTCTAACTCCAATAGAATATCTGTTACATTTGGAGCATAAGCAGCAGTCAAACATTTCTCTATTCCTATTGCTTCTAGAAGAGCTTTTGGAGGAACGATTTCTTCAGGATAGTTTAGCGGAAAATTTAGTCCAATAGCTTCATCTATTTTCTCCGCGGTTAATCTTCCACTCAAAGTATCAAAATTGATTACATTGGCAGTTATTCCTATTTCGTAGAATAAGACGGAAGCTGATGCTAAAGTTGCATGACCGCATAAATTTACTTCAATTGTTGGTGTAAACCATCTCAAGCGAAAAGTATCAGTTTCTTTAATTTTATCAATATTTGGAACATAAATGAAAGCAGTTTCCGATAAATTCATCTCCGCAGCTATTTTCTGCAGAACATCATCTGGATATTCCTTTGTAATTAAACATACAGCAGCAGGATTCCCTTTGAAAGGAATATCAGTAAAAGCATCTATCTGGTAAATGGGTATGAGTTCATTTTTTTCTGTCATTATGTATTAGCTTAAGTTGGTATATTTATATGATTTTATTAGAATCTTCGGAAAGGAAAATTTATGAAGTAGAGAAATAATAGATTGTTTATGAAACGAAAAGCAATTTTTAGTTTAACTTTTTTATTAATTTCTATTTTTCTCTTTCAGATTAGTACGCTAATAATTCAAACAGAGGGTATTTCTGAAACGTTTATAGATTTAATAGACAATGAAACGGAATTACCTGTGGTTAATACAATTCGAGAATTTGTCTTGCATTTTGATTCAAAAAACACTTATAGCAGTTTTATTGAAACCTATGATGCTAGACTTGAATTCCCAAATCTCAAGATGGTGATGCTTGATGAATGGTTATTAAACAGGCCAATTCTTGAAAACATTGCAGGTGTTAAAGGAGTTTTTGATCTTACTGATACAGTTTTCAACTTTGTAGAGCCTGTAGAAAACTCGGAATACTTCTATTCTGGATTCGATGGTGTGAAACAAACTATAGATACTAAAAATTTCTTAAATATCCAACCTTTATGGGATGATGGATATAAGGGATCTAATGTAGTAGTTTATGACATTGATACTGGAATCAACACTGTACATGTAGACTTCGCTGGAAGAATAAACTTCTCTTTAAGTAAATCATTTATTGATACAGCATATGGTTTTCCATCCAATGATCCTTCTCTTAACGATACTAATGGACACGGCACCCACACTGCAGGAACTGCAGCTGGAGCTGGAATAGCTAATCCAAATTATATCGGAATGGCTCCAGAAGCTGAAATCATTGTTGCCAGAACTGAAGTTTTGGGTGATTCAGGAATTCCTGCAGCATCACTTCTAGCAGCCATGGATTATGCTATTGCAATTGGCAAAGTTGATGTAGTTAATTATAGTATAAGTGGAGGAGATTCAGAAGGCATTCAAGCAAGTGAGGCTTCTATGACAGAACTTATGCTGAATGGCATTGTGGTCAGCTGTGCAATGGGAAATGATGACACTTATTACTATCAAGCTGGTGCCCCTGCTTCAGCTCCTCAAACAATAGGCGTTGCTGCAGTAAATATAGGTGGATCTCCTGCAGAGTTCAGCAACAAAGGACCAGGTCAAGATAGTTATGTTAAACCTGATTTGGCAGCACCTGGTGTTGGAATTTGGAGTTGTACAATTGGTAGCTCAACATCATATGAATCTATGAGTGGAACTTCCATGGCTACTCCTCATATTACTGGAGCTAGTGGTGTTTTAATTGATGCATTGAAAGGACTTGGAATCCAATATGATTCAGGTTTGATCAAAGCAGCTTTAATGAAATCAGCTTCAATTTTTACAGGTAATTACTTGGATGTAGGTGCAGGTATTCCTGACATTGACGATGCTTTAACCAAAATACAAACCGCCCCCACAAATGGAAGTGGTTTTCCTGTTGTACTGTGGGCTTTGCCTGAGTTCCCAATACCTTTCTATGATTCAGTTCCTCAAGGTTTCCACGGAGAATTCTTCATTAATATAGTTTCCTCCACTCCTCAAGACGACTTAGTACCAGTTATAACTGGGACAATAGCTTCCATCATTAATTTCAACACAACTCCTTGGTCTGAACCTTGGACAAAGAATTACTACCTTTCAATAGATGTTCCAGATGGTATAGCAACAGGATTGTATGAAGGAGATATTACTTTCGAAACTAATGGTGTTACAGCATCTACACACATATCCATTACTGTAACAGAAGGCAAAGGTAAAATTCTATACGCAAAGAAATTAACAAATTATGCGTTCGATTTTGCATTAGGCCAGTACATCATTCCTATAAAGTATCTTCTCTCAAATGGTTACGCTGTTAATGAATTCAAGACTTGGAGCATAACAGGTGAGAGAAACGAAATTACTGATTCACTTCTATCAGGTTATGACTTTATTTGGTTAGCTGATCCTTATAATATAATTTATCCGAATGGATACTCTAATCCTTCTAAAATCTATCCAGCACACACTACGGAGTTAGAAACAATTTTAGCTGATGAAATTCTAGCTATTCAAAACTTTGTAGCAGGAGGAGGAGGTCTGTTATTAGATTTCCTAGGTGAATCAACAGAGCTTATCGAAGGAATACGAAGAGTTACAGGGATGCATGTTGGTACGATAAACAATTTACTTGATCCTTTTGGTATTGTAGTAGAAGATGATCCATTCTCATTTTCAAGTCCAGAAGTTGCTAGAGTTGTTGAATCACATGCAATTACTGAAGGTATTACTAAAGTCGATCATTATGGAACTACACTTACTGTAACAGGAGACGCTCAGATTTTAGTAGAATACGAAAAAGAAGGCACAGTTGCTATCTATGAGAATGATAATGGTGGAAGGGTTGTAACAATGACAACAAACTTCATTCTTGACACTGTAGGATATAAAGATGGTTATCACACAGACACAAACAATGAGGATTTCAGTAATAATGTATTCGACTGGTTACTCGCTGAAGAAAAAATAGTTGTTACACATTTAGAAGATGCTACTGGAGTATCTTTCGACATTAAATCTGTAATTCCTTCAGCAGTACTCACTGCTACTTTAGAGATTAAAGGTGCTACTACAACATCAGATACTGTAAGTTTAGTTGATTCTGGTGGTGGAGCTTATACCTATAGGATGAATTATGGAGAAGAAGGCATTTACAAATTCTGGATTGAAAGTGCTGATGATAAGTATTTTAATCAATTTACCTATGATAATACACCTCCAGCTGTTATCGATACCGGTGGATGGTTAAACTATACTGTTCCAGAAATAGGTAGACTAGATTTCACTGTTAAGGACAACAGTTCAAATATCAAATCTGCGAGTATTAAAATAAATGGTGAAAGCGTAGACTATGTAGGAACAGGAACGAAAACAATAACTTTCAGTGTTTTCTCATCGAGCTTCACTGAAGAGCTCAATGTATTAGATATTATTGCTGTAGATGCAGCAAATAATAGACTGGAAGTAACATACATTATACCATTAACAGAACCTGAGGGGACTTCTTTACCAGCTATTGCAGTTGTTCTTAGTTTATTGTCAATGGCAGCTCTTGTTAGTATTTTCAGAAGAAAAAATAGATAGAACATCTATTTTCCTTTTTTCCTTTTTTATAGAAAATTTTAACAATCCATATACTCATTTTCAAAAGAAGAATTTCTAAAATTAGTGAAATGATTCATTATATACTAAATAAATAGATGCATACTAGATGCAAGGAAGAGAATATAATGCCGATAGCAAAAGGAACAGAGAGGATCGTGAGTATTCTTATTTCAATTGTAGTTATTAGTTTCATATCTTCTTTCTTAATTAGTTTCTTTTTAGCAGTTTTCTGGCAAATAGCTATTTTTGTAACAGTTGTAGTTTGGTGCATTTTTCTTATCTGGGATTTTAGAAGTCCAAATCGAGAAATTATTTTGGATAAGAACTGGATTTTAGCACCAGCAGATGGTATTATAGTTGAAACCGAGGAGTCAGAAGATGGTTTTTTCTATGTTATCCGAATGTCTCCTTTTGATGTCCACATGAATAGAAGTCCTATTGATGGTGTAGTTAAGGATATTAAATTCCAAAAAGGATCTCATTGGCCTGTTTATTTCCCTAATTATGCAAAGAAAAACCAGAGAAACACAATAACAATTACAAATGAGGAGGAAGATATAGAAGCGATTGTTACTCAAGTATCTGGCATTTTCGCTAGAAGAACCATTTCTTATGTGAAAAAAGGAGATAAAGTAAAACAAGGAGAGATAATAGGAACCATTAGATTTGGTTCTATAACTAGTCTTAAAATTACAAGTAGTAAAGAATTTAAACTAGTTCAAGAAAGTTCAACGTCAGTTAGAGCTGGTCTTACGGTTCTAGCAGAAGTAAAGCAATAGTGATTAGATGACTTGGGAAGATCTTCCTTATCTACAGAAAAGATGGATTAAGACAACAGCTTGGATTTTAGCTAATTTGTTTACTCTTGGCAACATAACTTTTGCAATTATTGGGATTGTTTTCACATTTGTTAATCCCGAGAATTTCAATTATTGGTTCGCTAAGATATTAGCTGTCTGTTCGATTCTAGATTTTGCAGATGGAAAGCTAGCTCGAATTAGTGGTAGTAAAAAGTTAGCAATTGATGTAGATACAATTGTAGATGCGTTTGCATTTGGAGTCTTTCCTGCCATTTATTTAGGATATGTTGTCGCTGCTTGGGAAACAAGATTAGCACTTGCTGTCTTAGCTGGGATAGTAACAGGATTAGCTTACATCGGAGCTGTTTGGTACAGATTATATCGTTTTGTAAAAAGAGATCCTCTCTACACTCCTTATTTCAATGGATTACCAAGCCCATTTGCTGGAATGGTTGTAGCTTGTTTAGTAGTATTTCCAGACACTGATTCGTGGGTAGTGATGGTATCAACTTTTATCATCTCAGGTTTTATGTTATCAAAAATCCCGTTTCCATCATTCAAAGGTGTTCCCTCAAAGTTTGATTTATACTGGATAATAACAACTACCCTTTTAGTTGTCTTATTTGCAGCATTTCCATTTTATTGGATGATTTATCCGACATATGGAATTTCAATCTACATGATAGTCTACTTAATAGCTGGACCGGGATATGCGATTAAATTAGAAGAGAAAATGCAAGAAGAAAAAGAAGAGAAAGAAGAATAAAAAAATTATCTTTTTAATTTTGTAATTGCTATTTGCTCAAAACCTAATGCATTAGACATAACTGCATCATTTGGCATGAGAACTTCATCAGTTTTTTTGACGATATTTGCATCGAAAAATGCTTGTTTCAGATAATCCCCGAAAATATAAGTTCCTCCTCCACACACGATTACTTTTTCAATCCAAGCATCTGGAGGGAGATTGTTTAGTAAACGATTACTTTCATCAACTATAACATCAGCTATTGACACTACAGCTTGATCCATTGCAGCAGAGATATCTAATGCTTTACCACCAACAAGTATATTCTTTTTGCCTTGTTCAATTGCGGTCATAAGATCAAATGGTCGAACAATTTTTCCAGATTTTTCCTGGATTGCACGAGCTAAAGCAGTTGTTAGACTATCTACAGCTTCCTCTAAGGATCCTGATGCAGCTCTCATCATGTTTCCTTTATACATACACAGGACATCTGTTGTACCATGACCAATATCTACAATAATAGAATCAACAGCAGTTTGTACTCCACTTTGTTTCAATGTATGCCAGTAGGTTCCATAAGGTTCTGGAGCGATAAAAACTTGCTCAACTAGAATCTTCATTTGCTTTGATTCACCAGTTGAATCATTTCTTATCTTTATTTCATGTGTTCCTTTTAATCCTCGACTTAACAATTTGCTTTCTTCAGTACCAGTAGCAATTGGTACACCTGTTGCAACTACAAATTGCTCATAATTTGATTTCATTATTAAGCTAAGGATGGCTTTCAATGCAAGAAGACTGTTTTCAATTGATTTCATTTTACCTTCTGAAGCTAGAGATTTACGAATTTCACTTTGCAACCTCGCAAGTTCCCCAATGTAGATTTCTTGTCCTTTTGAATCCTCTATAATGAGATTGTTTACCCAACTTTTATCTGATGACATTCCTTGCCAACCAGGATTGGGTGTTCCAATTACAGAAGGAATTCTATACTGTAAATCTCCACAAGTCAACTTGATAGTGCTTGTTCCTAAATCTATTCCAACAGCGTTTGTCATGGGAGCAATAGGCATTCTTTTTTCACCACACTAATTACCAGAAGTTTTGGTTATTTAAACTGTTTGTCATTTAACTATCCTTCAATTTGTTTATAAACTTAAGAAAAAGAAAAACTTCTGAAATTCATATTGAAAAATCCAACATTTTTGGTGAAAATTTCATTTTAATTATTGAAATTCTAGCTTAAAAACCAAGGTGATAAAGTACAGATACCGTTCCAATTATTCGTTTAAGAAAACATTTAAAATAACATTTATAGCCCTCTAGACGTTAATATTCTTAAGATGTAATGCATTTTGGGCAAAAGTATATAAATGCATATGCAATCATACACACGCATGGTTAAACCCTAGGTGATTCCTATGGGCGTATTTGAGCAGAAAATGGACGAGCTAGAGGTGAGGGCCAGGATTGACCGTGTCCTACGGCAATCTGATAACCTATTTACAATAAGTAATGGAAAGAGAGTTCGTTTGAACGAAGCTATACGTCTCAGAGAATTTTCCACCGTTTTAGGAATAATTATTGCATACAGCGCAGGTTCTTTCATGAGCATTGATCGATTCCGTGTTGAAGGGATCCATCCTGTCAGATATAAAAGAATCATTAATCGATTAAATTGCTACAGCGGGCAAGTTAGTAGTGCTCTTGTTCTTGAGTTACTAAGACTGCGGGATGAAACAAAACTGAGCAAGTATGATTTGATACAACAAGTTCAAGAAAAGTATTTCAACCACAAACCAGTGGGAACAAGAGATATAACAGAATCTCTAAACAGGATGCTTCGTAAAACAATGGATGAATTCTTCTGGTTTGAAGATAGGTACTTCAGAAGGAGCGACTTCGAATTTCGATTGGTGGAAATTCCGCGGAATACGCCGTACGAACTGGCGAAGATTAGTTTGGATAATGTAATTCAATTCTAATTATTCTTTTTTTACAACTTGACGTTAGCATTAAATTTACTATTTTTTCACACAAAAATGAAAAAATGAGAGGTGTAATTGATTTACTCATTTCAACTGTCTTGAACTATCTCGATTCTTTGTTCAACTACAAGTTGGGTCAGTTTTTGAATAGGTCTGACTATTAGATAGACAGAATCTGGTCGTTTATCAGCTGTTAGCCTATTGTTATCATCAAAGTACTCATCTCTTTTAGGAGAATTCAAAATTTCAACTAAGTCATTTCTAGCATTCAAACAACTACCTGTCAAAACACGATTTGCAGCTTTATCGCTTTGTATAGCACCTTCATCAACCATAGTTTGGATAATTTCTCGTTTATCAAGCCTTTCATTTTCAGCTAAATCGGATTTATTGATGAACGCTACCACAGGCACTTTTTTACCAAATTTCTCTCCAATTTGATCTTTAGCATCTTTGATTATATCTTCATTCATTTGTTTAGCGATATTTTCAAAATTCAAAAAGAGTATAACTCCATCAACTCCCTTCATAACTATATCTCTTTGTACTTTATGTCTTTCTTCTCCTGGAATTGTCCATAATTGATATCTTAATCTATCAAACTTCTTTCCTTTGAAGGGGGGGGTTTGAAAAACACCTTGGTCAAAAAACACTGTTCTTCCAGAATCATCTTGAATTTTTGTTAAAGAGGAAACGATAGTATCTGGATTTTCCATCCTCCTAAGGGCGTTGAAAACAGTTAGCATACTAGTTTTACCACTTAATGGTGGTCCAAAAAGAACTATCTTCATTGTAGGTTTTCCTTCTCTATCGACAGAGAAAATATCGGTAAGCTCTAACTGGCTCATAACAAATAATTCTTTACAATGTTATTTAAAAGATTCCGAAGTTCCCTTAAGATTGAAAAAAATAAAGAAGGTAAAACCTTCCAAAAATTAATTCTTTATTCTTCTTCTGATTACAGGAATTGCTAAAACAGAAATTAGCAATAATGCACCATAGAAAAATGGTGAGAAAATTCCGTTTGTTGGAGATGGTGTTGTTCCTTCTATCATGAAATTGTCGGAATTAACTGATAAAACCGTTCTTCCAGCATAAGAAATTCTCACAGCTGCATAGAACTCTCCATAATAATCTCCCATTTCGATTAATACACTCTCCCATTGATTTGCTGAGGAGATATAGTACATATTGTATGTTTCAACAACCGTGCCTTCATCATCATAAATTATTACTCTTGCCTCTGCACTCCCTGTAAAAGCAGTCCATCCACCAAGTTGAGTATAGGAAGCGTTTACATAAATGTGGAAACTTATTACACTTTCTAGGTTAACAGTTGGTTTCTCTACAATTAGTTCATGCTGCACAATGAGAAGACCCAATTCTTCCCTTCCATATTGGCTTGATCCAGAAGCAATTATTGAGATAGAGTATTCATTTTCATCAAATGTTTGAAGAGATATATCAACAAACCAGAACGAAATTGCTGAATAATTAAGTTCGATACTTGTATAAACGATAGATGTAGCAGTATCTTTGAACTGAACAAACACATCAACACCACTACCATCAGTTATTTCAGTTCCATTCTCGTCTTCAATATATACATTAGTGAGTGAGAAATCCCAAGTTGATGATTGATAATCCATTAAATAGGAAGCTATGTCTATAGGACTTCCTAGAACTATATAATAATCTAGATTATCAGAGTATCCTAAACCAAATTGATCTGTAACAGGACTGTGAGATGGGATAGTTGGTGTTGAACTCATCATTATGCTTGTAATTACATACACTGTATCAACTAATGTACCTTCTATGAATTCTAGGATATCAGTACTTTGGACACTTGTTTTTACAGTCCATCCACTTGCATTATGTACTGCGATGGAAATGCCTACTGAATATGAAGAAGGTGGTGTTATTTCCAACATTTGCACATCAGGAGGAGAATCGAGTTTTAAAGCATATATACCATAGAATCGATTGAGTCTATTAGTGAGTGTAGCTGGAAATGTAGAAACTAAATTATAATTCATGCTTATATCTAAATTTTCATAACCATATAATCCACCCCCGAATGAAGGATCATCAACATACAAAGCGGTTATCCAATTGAGATAGAGGTCATTGAAATCTATCAAAAATCCTAATCCTTGTAAAGCATTTTCTACACTAACGGGTCCTACGCTTGTACTGGCAACCATGTCTTTAATTGCGTCATTACCATATTTTTCAGCTATATAGAAGACGAACATATATGCTCCACCATAATCAATTCTAACGTTTTTACCTCCATCTTCATCGTAATTCCAATATAGTAATGAATCATCAGGATTTGTGGCAAAATAACTCGAAGCAAAACTAGTCAAGTTATTAGTTGTATCATAACCATTTAGGTATTTAGAAAATTCTGCACATCCTTCATCTAACCACCAAAACTCTGCTGTATCATAATTATAATGAATTAAATGTTGAAATTCATGAGCCAGTACTCCATAGGTTGTAAAATAATCAACATAAACCATTTCTCTTTCATTTGTTTCAACACCTGGAGGTACAGCTGAATCAAGATATTCATTATTTGGATCAAAATATCCTGCAACTCCAGCATCTAGTGAAGCTAGCAAAATTGTTACATGAGAATCTCCATCAATATCTTCAAGATTACCATCAGGATTTCCGAAGTAAAGTAAATTGTTTGGATAAATTTTAGTTTCGAACTCATTTCTCCAGTCTTCTGCCTTTAAAGTGGCACTAGCTGGTCCTTGAGAAGTCATCAAACTATTTAGCACATAGACATAACAATGATCTCCGATAGCTAGCATTGTAGCAGTTCTTTGAACATAATGATATTCACTAACAAGAAAAGATTCAATTATCCAAAACTCTATTTCATCATCAAGAACATCTTGTTTTACAGTTTGCTTAACAATAGGTTGTGTTTGAGTTTCATCCAAACCATTCATCAGAAGTTTATGTTTAAGTATTTGGGTTGGATTTGTTAGATCATTTCTAAACATGTCATAAATGATATCAAATTGGTCAGTATCGTTATCTGCAGTGATGTATTGAGAACTTACATTGGTAAGATTCGAATTAGTTATAAGAACTAAAGAAAACATCAA
>JAGLTB010000121.1 GCA_023270155.1 Candidatus Heimdallarchaeota archaeon
TCTTGAGAAAAGGAGAATTAAATATTTCAGTAAATATTGAACGAGTAACTCCTCCATGAGTTACAATCAAGATGTTCTCATGATCATAATTTTCTTTTACAATTTCAAGAAACTTATTCCATACTCTCTCTTTGTATTCATTCCATGGTTCCCCTCCAGCTTGCAAAACCATTTCTTCAAAATCTCCGACTCTCTTCATCGTGGCAAAAAATTCCTTGAGTGATACACCATCAAGTTTCCCTGATGTATGTTCCATGAGTCCATCATCTTCTATGACTGGTAAACCAAGCTCCGATGCAATAATCTTAGCAGTTTCACTTGCTCTACTCAAACTTGAAGAGAAAATTTTTGTAATGTCTCTACCTATTAGAAATTTAGCTGTAGCTTGTGCTTGCTTTTTTCCAGTTTCATTTAAAGGAACATCAATGTGTCCTGTAGTATAATGCTTCTTACCGTAATCTGTTTCACCATGTCTGACAAGGAAGATTTTCATAATTGTGAATGCAATCTAAACCAATAAAAAGATTAGGAAAGAAGAACAAGTTTATTCTGTATCAGGGATATATTCTTCTTCTGTTTGAGCAAGTTCTACTAGTTCCTTGAAAGCTACTTTAACATCTTCTTCTTCTCCGACAAGGAGGAAATGAAGTGATCCTTCGCCTGAACCTACACCACTTGCTCCAATTTGAAATACGTTGACTTCTGGATATAGCAGTTCAAAAGCTTCGAATTCGGTGAAAACTTCACCAGGGATAGGCATTAGACCTATAGGTAGTCCCATAGTATATTCTTTTTCTATAGCTTTGTTACCTAGAATTTGTGATAATTCCCAAACACTATCATCTATTGATCTGGACAAACTTATTGGAGCAATGATACTGATTCCTCTGGCTATTGCAATTGGAACAATACCTCCAATAGTTCCTCCTTCAGGATGGGCAAGATACACTCCAGCAATACCATCACTGCCTAATGTATTTCCTCCCTTGAAAATTATATCTCCAGGCTCAAAAGATTGTAAAGAGTCTTTGAAACTATCTACTTCTCTTTTTACACCCTTTTCGATAACAACTTCTTTCAATCTTTTTTCTCCTTTCAAGCTTCCAAATCTGAATAGATCTTTTTTATCTCCTGTCATTTGTCCTGCAATATAATGAGATTTATCGATAGGTTCTCCAAGTAATTCTTCTAAAACATAAGCTGTGGTGGAACCTCTTGAAACAAAGATCTTACCATTCTTTAAGGCATCTTTAACCTCTGGATGTTCTTTAATTCCTCTTGCTATCAATCTTTTACATTCTGAATGAGTTAATACAACTAAAGCACGCATGCACTCGTTTCAGCAAAAATAGTTAAGAAGATTACTATAACGAAGAATATTTTGAAAAACACTTACTTTTATAAATTAGATAACGCTTTTTTATTTACTAGATCTTAGTTCTCTCAAAAGGTGAAATTGATGAAAATGAACAAAAGTTTGTTTTTCTTATTTCTTATTTTTGCAGTTTTACTTCCGTTTATAACAAACAACCAAGCACATTCTCCTTCAGGAATAATTCTTCAATATGATTTTAGTTCTCAAACTCTTGATGTTACTGTTACTCATAGTGTTCCTAGTGTAGACACTCATTATATCGAAGAAATAAAAATTTGGGTTAATGATGTTGAAGATCAAACAGAGGCATATACTAGTCAAACATCGACTTCTGAACATCAAGATTCATTCACTGTGACAGCTAGTCATAATGATGTAATAAAAGTTCGAGCAACATGTAGCATTTCTGGCTCATTTACTGATGAAATTGTTGTAGCGGATCCTGCTATTCCAGAGTTTGGCATAATTTTCCCAATAATTGCTTTTGTGGTTATAGGATCAATTCTTGGATATGCTTATCATAAGAAACATACAAAATCGGAATGATATTCCTCATTTTTTTATATTATTCATCATATTCTCTACAGCATACTTTTTAATATGAAAGGATAGACTATACATTCTGAGATTACTGCTTCGGTGCTAACATGAGCAAGAAAAAAACTAATGAAGAGATTAACAAGGAAATACCTAAGAAACCACCCTTATTGCGCTTTACCATCGTTGATTTAAGTGGTCTAACAGTATTCCATCGATCCTTTGTTAGTGAAGTTCTTGATGAGGTTCTTTTCTCTGGTTTTAGTGCTGCAATGATTGCATTTTCCAGGGAACTTGGGAGTAGATTATTTTCTATAAGAATGGAAGGAGTAAACTATTTCTTTCAAACCAAAGGAGATTTCATTTTTGTTGTAGGGATGTATACTAGAGTTCATGCAAATAGTGCTAGACGATTCCTTCGTCTTATTGATGAACTCATTAAATGGGAAGAGTTGGATGGATACTTAAACAAAGCTATTTATTTTCAAACAGAGAATTTTCAAGAGGAAGCTGAACAGATAATACTAGAATTTCAGATTAGATTTAAGCATCTAATTCGTACTTAATAGTTCAGTGAAAGAAATCACAATAAGTTTTAAAATCACTAATTGTAAATTATTACACAACATTTGGTGTCCTTGAATGCGAATAACAGAGAAAAAATCCCTCAAAGTTCAAGAAAGAGATATGACAAATATTCTCAAGTTCAAAGAGAAAAACGAAATTACTGATCTTAATGTTAGGAATAAGCGAGTGCTTGTTCGAGTTGATTACAATCTTCCTATGGATTCTGATGGAAACATAGCAGACGACAGAAGAATCAGATACACTCTCCCTACAATTTACTATCTATTAAATGAGAACTGCAAAATCATACTTATGTCCCACTGGGGAAGACCTAAAGGGAAGATTGTAGATGATTTGAGACTTGATGCTGTTGCACGAAGATTAAGAGAATTACTCCCATTATATAGAATTTACAAAGTAGATGAATGTGTAGGAAATGAAGTTAGATCTATGGCAAATAAACTAAATCAGCAACAAATATTGTTACTAGAAAACACAAGATTCCATCCTGAGGAAAAAAAGAATGACGATGAGTTTGCGAGAGAATTAGCAAATTATGCAGATGTGTTCATCAATGATGCTTTTGCAACTGCCCATAGAGAACATGCAAGCACTTGTGGAGTAGCTAAATTTGTTGATGAGAAAGCTATTGGGTTTCTAATGGCAAAAGAACTAAAATTTCTTTCTCACACAATTGCTGAACCTGTACGCCCTATGACTGCTATTATTGGAGGAGCTAAGATAGAGGATAAACTACCTGCTATAAGGAATTTAATTGGTTTAGCAGATAATATCCTTATTGGTGGTTCCATAGCTTTCACTTTTCTTCTAGCTCAAGGGTATGAAGTTGGCATGTCAGGCAAGGATTTAGCTTACATTGATACAGTAAAAGAATACATCGAACTCGCTAACGAAGCAGGAACAAAAATCTACCTTCCTTCGGATGTAGTTGTCACCGAAGATCTGCGAAGAATCATACCCGTTGAAATTGTATCTACTAAAGAAATGAAGAAAAGACAGATAGGAGCGGACATTGGTCCAGAAACGATAAAAGAATATACCAAAGTTTTAGGAGAATCTAAAGAGGTTCTTTGGACGGGACCAATGGGGATATTTGAACAGAAGGAGTTTGAAAACGGGACAAGAGAACTTGCACAGTTTCTTGTAGTTAATAACATAACAACATTTGTTGGAGGAGGAGATTCTGCTGCTGCTTTTGAGAAATTTGATTTTGAAAAAGATATCTCATTTGTCTCAACTGGAGGAGGAGCTTCACTAGCAGTAATGAAAGGGGAGCTACTCCCAGCAATCGACTACCTTTGAGCAATGAAGACTTTATTCAGATTCATTGAGCCACTTCTCGAGAAGTTTTTGCTCCTTTTTTGGATTCAATCCTCCAGCAAACTTATAGTTGTATTTTTCTGGAGCTATTTTTTCCCATTCTAGAATATCTAAAATTGAGTCTTTTAGTGGTCTAAATTCCAATCCTGCTTTAATTGCTTTTTCAACATTGCAGCTGTTTACCATATACAATAATTGTTCATTTGAAGACCAGAAGGGAAGTTCCCTCCATTGTCCTATCTTGTTCTTCAACAAGAATTCATTAGAAACCCAAGTGAATTCCGCGTCGCTTCCACTAACTTTTTTGCACTCATCAAATATTTGACCTATTGTTAGTTTGTAGTCAGGTCCAGTAACATTGTAATCGCCTCCCTTTCCTTGATTGACCATCTTGTAAACCCATTTAGCTATATCTGATGCATCAATTATCTGAATAGGATAATCGGGACCAACAGGAGCTAGAATTTCACCTCCTTTCTCAACCCTCTTCACCCAATACGAAAACCGGTTTGTTTTATCATATTTACCAACAATCAAACCTGCTCTAACATTCAAAGCTTTGGATCCAAAGACACTAGTATTTGTGTTTTCAGCTAATGCTTTATTCACTCCATATCTTGTAGCTAGTGTTTTCTTCATATTAACTCGAGTAGGGGTAGATTCATCAAAATTGGATTTAACTTCGGAATAAGCTTCAATGCTTGAGATAAATGTATAGTGTTCAACATGGTTCTTCAGTAATTGAGTAGATTCTTCAACTACTTTGTCTAGATTTTTCATGTATCCTATAGTGTCAATTACACAATCCCATTTTCTTCCTTTAAGGGAATCTAGATCTCCTTTCTTTCTATCTCCTACTAATTTTTCTACTTCAGGAAAGAGACTCTTGTTAGATTTTCCCCTATTAAAAATAGTAACTTCAAAACCTAAACTCAGTGCTTGTTCAACAAAATGTCTCCCGAGAAAATGTGTTCCCCCTAGTATCAATACCTTCAATCTAATCACTTCATATATCTACGGAATTTTTTTTTCTATTTACAATCGATAGTAAAAGACCTTTATTTAATTTGCTGCTTTCTTTTGCTATTTATTTTGTAATAGGGAGATTTTCTGATAAGATATTTTCTAATAAAAGGACGAAGTATGAAAACGATTAAGCGAGAAAATCGTAATTTCTCCTGTATTTCTTCTAGAAAATCATCAAGTGTGTGATGCTGATATTTTAACAGTTTCTGTGATTCTTCTGTATC
The DNA here is from genome assembly GCA_023270155.1 of Candidatus Heimdallarchaeota archaeon. Lineage (GTDB taxonomy): Archaea > Asgardarchaeota > Heimdallarchaeia > Heimdallarchaeales > Heimdallarchaeaceae > UBA460. The sequence continues at coordinate 5,071 of JAGLTB010000121.1, forward strand.
GAGCCAATTGGTATAATACCAATCATCCTTAGTTCTAGGCTCCCTGAATACAGCTTCAGGAAGCATCCCAATTCCTAAAGTAGTAAAATATTTAGTTAAAAAATCACGATTTGTGTATTGACTTTTTACTCCTCCACCTAGCATCATAATTTTCCCTTCTGTTTGAGCTGTTATTGCAGTGGCAAGAGCTAGTCCAATATCGCGAGTATGAGCGAATTCAATTTTTTGTTCCATCGGCATTTCGTATAGAAGACTCATTTCATTTCCTCGAAGAGAAAGTGATGGAACTGCAGTAATTCTGAATATTGTCCAAAGCAATCCACTCTCTTGGATGATTTTCTCTACTTCAGCTTTTGTTTTCGTATAAACATCCGATGGGTTAATCGGATGCTTTGCTGTTCTAGGAGGTAAATCTGGAGTTTGTGGTCCATAAATAGATATCGAGCTAGGAAAGATAATCATTGGTGATTTCTTTTGTTTTTTTGCTTCTTTTAGAATGTTCTTTGTTCCTTCAACGTTTATTCTATAAGCGAGTTCAGGTTTCTTCTCTGTAAGAGGAGGAGTGATTCCAGCTAGATGGATTATACAATCTTGATTTTTTATTGCTTCAGCGATTAATTTCGCTTCAAGAATGTCCCCAAAAATAGTCTTGAAATCATATTCTTTTAGTAACTGTTTTGCAATTTTTAGATTTTTATTTGTAAGTAAATCAAAGCAAGTTACACAGTGTTTTGCCTTCGCTAAATTCCTCAACGTACTTTGACCTAAGTTGCCAAAAGCACCTGTGAGGAGGACATTCATATATAGATTTTATCAGAGTCTAATAAAAGCTTTCTTAAAAAATGAAAAGTGAGAAGAATTTATTTCTTCTTTTTACCTGCTGAAGGTCAGGATTCAGAATTGATGAATTAATTTATAAATGCTTTAACTTACCGCTCATCGCAAGAGAATTTCTCTCTTTTAAGAAAATAATCGGTGAAAAAAATGACAATCAAAATTACAGTATTAAAGAAACTTAATCCCAAGGAAGTATTTGGGAAAGAGAAAAAGAATCCAGAAGGAAAAATCGTTCCTACATGCTCTGCTTTTGAAGAAGGGCAAGAATTTCTAGTTGAGAAACTAAATCAACCGGAAAAATTCTGTGGATGGGCTTGGAGAGATATCTACAAGGATTTATCCGTTTTAGATTTTGGTGGAGACTTCAGCTGGTCTGAACCAAATGAAGCAATTACTTGTTGTACTGATGGAATGAGACCTGTAATTTTCAAACTTGAAAGATTGGAAGAATAGATATGACTAATCATGAGATTTCTCTAATAGAAGAAACTCTTCGTAATTATGGGGAATCTTTTCAAGAGTGGAATATAGAGATTTTCTATCTCTACTTAAATTGGAAAGTAAGTGGTTGATTGTAAACAAGGTTTTTCACAGCAATTCAATGCAAATAAACAAAACAGCAGAGAAACAAAATGGGGAAACGGAAATGAAACATAAAAAAACAGATGACATAGATCTGATAATTAAGACAGTTCAGTATTATATAGACGCTGTTACTAATATTGAGCTTTCTAAAGTGAAAAAAGCTTGGCACACAAACGGCCAAAGAATATTTGTTGATAAGAAAAGCAATGAAATTGTTTTCTTAGAAAGTCCAGTGAAAGACGATGTTAAGAAGATAGAGTCTGCACTTAAGAACACAAAACAAAGATGCATGATTGAGAGTATAAACAAGAAAGGAACATCTGCGACAGCACGGATTAAATGGTTTGTCGAGAGTCCTGATTGGATAGGTACTGAGATAAATTTCTTGTCACTTCTAAAAAGAGAGGATAAATGGGAGATAGTTGGGAAGATAGCACACAAGGATTAGAGATAAGCTATTTCTAACGCTTTTAGCAATTCTACAGGAATTATCTTATCTTCTGCGAACTCCCAAAGACTTGGATCTCTACGTTCCATTGAAGGAGGATTGAGTGCCCTTCGAAGAAGGAAATACAAAACATCTTTGGAAGAAATAAAAGCAATAGTCCAATTCTCATTTTGTATTGCTTTTTTAGCATCTATAACTTCTGTCCACTCTCTTTCAAATCTTGCTTCCTCAAATAATTTCATTGTAATATGAAACAGTTCTTTTGCTTTAGCTTCATCAGCTGGTAAATGTAATTCCGGATAATCTTTAAGTCTATGAGTTATTGGTAAGCCGTTGTCAAATTGGCTTTCAAATAAAGCAAGCATTTGTAGGTTCTCTTCATAAGCATTTTTTGCCCATGGAGTTTTTGGTGGCTTACCCATCATTTTGATAAACAGTCTATGCTCTGGTTGCCATTTCCATTCTTGACATAATTTAATTCTATTCTGAATAAATTGCTCCTTTTCGTACCAGACCTTACATTTTCGTAGGAAAGAAAGATAGAGAGATGCTTGATAGATGTCGCTCAAACTTTCAATTTGTTTGTTAAGCGCTTTCATCATATATTCAGCATCATGAAACCATACATCGAGAATCTTACCTTGAAATTCATACTTTTTATTCTGAACAAAAGGAGATTGATTAGTTCTAATTACAACCAAATCTATATCACTGAATTCTTTTGCAGTTCCATCAGCCCAAGAACCCACGAGCATTACTGAAAGTGTTTCCTCATCTAGTAAATCTTCCAAAACAATTTGTTTTAAACCATTAAGAATTTTAGAAGCGACTGATTTCTCTTCCATCTTGATGTGAAGGGATTTCTAGAATATTAGTTTATCTGAAAACTGAATCTTCTTTACTCTCTAAACCTAAAAAGAAAGATTGCATGAAGGGAAGCATAAGAGGTTCCAGCAATTACCTAAAAGGTAATCTTGAAAAATCGATAGAAACCCCTTTAGTTGTTTCATAGTGGTTGGAAAGTGAAAAAATCTAAGTGATCAACTACATTTCTTCATGTCTGAAGAGGTCTTTAAATGTCCACAAGAAAAATCCTCCAAGAAGCACTTGATATTATGAATGATATTTATAAAATTGTTAATAATATTAATTGGAGAGATTATTCGGAAACTAGAGTGAAAATTTTAGTAACAAAAAAGACCGATGAACTGAAGCATATTTTAAGTGAGTTACCTGATGAAGATATTTTTAGCTCAGATGAAGCTTCAAATTTTTTCGAGAAAATTCTGGATAGAATCACACGCATACTAGGTAATCTTCCACCAGAAAAGATGCCATTACAATGGTATGAATTAGAGTTATGGAGATTGAGATATGCTTCCATGTATGCTCTGCAATGGGGTCACGGAGGAGAATTACAAGTAGCAGGGACAGCTCACGCTCTTGCGAACGTTCTCATTGGGATTCAAACAATGGATGTTCAAGACCTAATAGTGGATTGGGAGCATCCTGAATTTGAAAAACGAAGAAAGCTGATTTTAAACTACCTTAATTCTGCTTATCTATTCTTCTTTAGCTTAAGTACCTCTCTCAATCTAATTTACAAACATGATATTGAGCATTGGTTATCTGAAGGGATCAAAGCGAGTATTCAATATCTTAAATATCTAGATCATTTTTGGAACGTACCCAAAAATATCCAGCTAGAGAAAAAGAAACACAAAAACGTAAGAGATCCTAATTATTCGCCTTATTATGCTACATTTGCTGGCATTGATTATATTATTTCATTCCTCTTAGATTTGCAAAAATACTTCTTCAGAGATAATCTTAAAATTGATTCAAAAGGAGAGATAATTAATTTAAATGAACCAGAGAAATTTCTTGTATCTCTAGAAAATTTGATAGATAGAGGAGAATTTTATATCAAAGATTTCAAAAAACATGTAGATGAAGGATTTTTTGATATTAACGAGGATCCATTGAATGATCCAGATATAAAAGAGACAATCTATGAACTGTATGTATCAAAGATTTGGATAAAGGGTTTAATCGCAATAAATGAGTTGCTTATCAATGAGAATGAAGATGAGATCAACTCTCTGGTGGAAACTGTGATTCCGGAATTATTCAATTATATAGACAAATATAAACATCTTTTCAATGAAGAAGATTTCATTCACAGTCAGATCGCAGACGGTATAAATTCAATTCTAAATGAAGTAATTTTGTTCTCAGGTGTCCTAGCAATAAGAACAGGTGAAGTCTCTGATATAGAAAAAATCGAAACTGATTATGCGATGTTTTTCACAGAAGAAGCTATGAAAAGATATCCTACAATTAATGGTCTTTTTAACACATTTAAAATCACTAATTCAATTATAAAAGATGATTTGGTTCATATTGAAAAGTATGCACTAAATCTAATCCAGCTCTCTGAGTACACCTTGTATGAACCTAGGAATTCTTTTTCTTATTCATTGCTAGGTAACATGATTCTTTTAATTCTTGGATCTATTTCAAAAGAAGATTTTCTAAAGAAAGTTCGCGATAAATTTGAATATCTATTACCTTCATTCTCAGAGGGATTGATTTCTGAAATTGAAATTTATCTTACCAATCTTAATCTCTCTCTAAATAGTGAACAATCATCTATTGATGTAAGTAGATTACTAAATCCACAGTATTTTGATCCTTATTCTATATTCATTCCTGAAATAAGTAAGTTAGCAAAGAAACTTGGGTTTGAAGATATTGTTTATCTACCTTTTAATCTTCAAAAAGACTTCTTAGCCGATTCTAATCAAAAAATAATAGAACAAATTGACACAGCTATAGAACAAACTGAATCGAAAATTGAGCAACAAGATACCTCATCAGACTGAATTGAATTGTAATTTTGTTTTAATCTTCATCAATCTTGTCTGTTAGAAGATTTAGAGCTTTTTCCTTATCTTCAATATCTTCTTTTTTCCGTTTGATTTGATTATCTAATTCTTGAATCTCTTTTGAGATTTTTTGAGCTTTTGAATAATCTTCTTCATCTTCCATGTGACTCAGCAATGTTTTTTGTATGTCCAGTTCTGCCTCTAATTCCTTGTATAAAGCACTTAATTGTTTATCTTTGAGATCTAACTCCTCTTTAGCTCTCTCCAATCTTCCTCTTTCATTCTTCGTTTTTGTTATTAAATCGGTTAATTCTTCACGACTTTTTTCTAGTTTTTCTTTGTCTTCAGTTAAGTTATCTTGACAATCACAGACGTCATCATTTAACTTTTCTAATTCTTTCTCATATTTCTTTACTTTTTTCTCATCTGTTTCTTCTTTGATTAGATTATTGATTTCGTCCATTCTGGATTTCTTTTCATCGATCTCTTTCTGCAATTCTTCTATCTCTTCACTCATTTCTTCTTCTTGTTTCTCGTGTTTCTCTATTTCTTTTTCAATATCTGAAACCTCTGATTCTAAATCTTTCATTTCTTTTTTCTTTTCTTCGGAGGTCTCCTTAAGCTGTTCTATTTTTTCATTCAGAGTAGTGATTTCTATTTCAATCTTGTCTATTTTGTCAATATCATCCTTAATTTCAACAACTTCTTTCAAAGTTTGTGCATCTTTTGTCTTTTTCTTGAGTTCTTTATTCAAAACCACTATTCGTTTTTCTTTTGCATCTCTATCCTCTTCAACATCTAGAATACGTAGTTTATCTTCTTCCAATTTGCTTTTTAGGAGATCTAGTTCTACTCCAGTATCTTTGACTTTATGCTGAGCAGTTTCTAGTTTTTCGTTAATTTCATCAATTTCTGTAAGAATATCTTTGAACTTCTCTTCATCCCTTTCTTCAGTTTCCATAATTTCAAGTGCATTCCGTTTATCTGTTCTATCTTTGAGAATTTTCTTTAAATCTTTTACATCATCTTTCTTTAATTTTAGTTCCTTGGATAATAAATCAATTCTCTCAGCTTCAGAACCAATCTTTTCAGTTAACCTTGTGACCTCTTCGATTCTCAGATTCTTTTCTATTTCTTGTTTATGAATTTCTATGTTAAGTTCTTCAATCTCTTTTTGGATTTTTTCAATATCTTTCAAATCGTCAGATGAAGCCCCTAAGAGAACCTGAAGTGACTTCTGTTTTTCCAACTTCTCTTCCATTTCTTCATACAAAGTTTTCAGTTCTCTCTCTTTTGAGCGTATATCTTTTTCAATTAAATCCATTTGCCCAATATCGATAAGCTTCTCGATTCTTGTTAGATATTTTTGAATATGATCAATTCTTATTTCCTCTTCTTCCAGAGATTTTCTGAAGAACAAAGCTAGATTGGAGTTTTCTCCAAGCTTGAGAATTAAAACATCAATCTCATTTGTATCAAAGAGTAGATGATTGTAACCTTTGTAATTGTAATTGCAAATTTCATACAGTGATTTCAAATTCGAAATAATTTTGGATAAATCGTCTCCTAACTTAGGTATGTTCACTGACTCTTCAAATTGCTCAAAGGTTGTCTGATAAACTATACCATTATTATAGAACATTACAATGTGCTCTACTTCAGGAAGAGCTCTTTTTATCCTATCTATTGTTTTTATTACCATTTTTTTCACATTATGCTATAATTAATGACCTGAATCTATTAATCCCTCTGTTAATGTTCGATTTTATCTGTTCATTACCATATCTTGAAAATATAAAAAGGATTCCAACTGTCGCAAAAACTACAAGAATCATTATCAAACCCACTAAATATGTTTCTCTCGAAAACATTGTGAAGTAGATAGAAACAAGGAATAGTTGAATGATTGTTGTACTGAAACCTATTTTCCAAAAAGTCTTGATTTTAATTGGTCGATTATTTTGTTCAGCGATGTTGAGTACTAGTATGTTATCGCCCATAGGAGTCAAATTATCTCCCCAATTTGCACCAAAAGATAAAGCGTAGAAATAATCATGACTTGGTGACATTACCCCCACAATTGGTATCATAATTTTGGTGATGGGTATGTTATCAATTAACGAACTTAGAAATGCTGAAACCCAAATAACTAGTATCAGTTGAAAAACAGGATTATTTGCTCCTAATCCTTTCAATAGGTTACCAAATAAGGAAACAATTCCAACAGCTTCTAATCCTCCAGCTAAAACAAATATTCCTAAGAGATACAGAATTAATTCAAGATCGAATCTTTGAATTATCTCTTTTGGTTTGAGACCCAAAAATGCACTTAAGATTGTTAACAGTAATGCTACACTTAACGCAAAAATATCTATAGGAACTTTATCTGAAGGAATGACAGGACCTATGAGTATAAAACCTATGAATAGTAGACCCAAACTTGCCATTGAAGCGTACAGTAATCTACGACTTTGAACGAAGTTCCATACATTGAATTCATCTAGAGTTTCTATCAATTTTCTTCCAGGATCTTTGAAATCTTTTCTATACAGAAAGATAAAGAATGCGATTGTTATTCCAGCAGTTAGAAGCGAGAATAAACCAACATTAACAAAGAATTCATTGAATTTTATGTCTGTCTCAGTTACAATTAGAATATTTGGAATCGAGGATATAGAAAAGAAAGTACCTCCAATATTGACCATGATTGCTTCAGTTATGATATAAGGTGTTGGATCAATTTTGAGGATACGTGAAATAGTAATTGTCAGAGGTATCAGAATCATAACAGTAAGGATATTATTGATAATAGCAGAGAAAAAAACCGAGATTGTACAAAGAATAGTCATCAGAGCAATTGGTTTTCCTTTTGACAGCTTTATTGCTAGTACTCCAAGAAATTGGAAAAGACCTGCCTCATCCGATATTTGTACAATAAACATCATTCCTAATATTAGTATGAGGGCGTGTAAGTTAACAAATCCATCATCAGGAGTTCCAAACAATAAATCCACAATAACAGAGAAATTTTTTTTCTCAATAAAGATCAAGACAAAATAAGTGATAACAGCAGCAGTCAGAGCTGCGACAGCTCTATTTAATTTATCTGTGAAAATTAGAACAATGACAGCAAGGAAACATAAAGATATAATAATTTGACTCGCAAGAATTTTTAGCACCCTTTTCTAACTTTCTCATTTTAATTCCAAGAACAGTTGTTTTTCACGCAATTTGTTACCGATAATTTGTCTTTGTAAATTATTTCAAACAACGATTATAAAACATATCGGAATGACAGAAAAAAGGTAAGGAAAACCCTCTACTGAATCTTTGTGATATTAGATAATCATCTTATTTTTTGTTGTCTTTAATAAG
>JAGLTB010000122.1 GCA_023270155.1 Candidatus Heimdallarchaeota archaeon
AGAAGATCCATTATTGTTCGAGCAAGTTCACTGTCCATATTCGCTGTTGGTTCATCAGCTAAAATGATTCTTGTTTTTCGAGATAATGCAGCTGCTAAAGTTGCCCTTTGGATTTCACCTGCTGAAAGCTCGTTTGGATACGAATCAAGTTTGTGATCGATGTGACATTCCTTTACAATTGAGTTTCCATATTCCACATCATACTCCTCACCAGAGAAAAGACTTGGAATAAGTAAATTATCTTTAACCTGTAATGGATCAAATAGATTATTATGTTGGGATACGTAAGCAATGTTATTTAATCTGAAGAGCGAGACTAGACCTTCTTTCTCATCTGTTATAGGGAATTTAAGTACTCTAATGGTTCCCTCATCAGGACTTATCAATCCAGCTATAAGATTAAGTAATGTAGTCTTACCAACACCTGAAGGACCAGACATAAAGACAAAATCTCCTTGGTCAATATTTAGATTGATTTTCTTTATAACTTCATTATATCCTGCTTCAGATTTATATCCTTTTGAAAGATTTTTTATCCTGATTATAGGTTGGGATTTCTTAGGAGGTATGAATTCCCTGCTTAGTATTGCTTCAACATCTTCGAACTTAATTCTCTCAATTTGATCTTCTATATCTTCTGCTGGACTAGTTAGAAGGTTGTAAATCTGGTCTCTTGAAATTGCTTCAGGATTCCAAAAGATACCCATTTTTTTGGATGGGTGAATATCAAACTCTACAACATCACTCAAAGCAGCTATAGATTTTACTTCATCGGGGATCCTTACAAAATTTGAAGGATCAATATATGCTCTATTAATTTCAGAAGAGTGCATCAAAAATTCTAATTCATCTCTACCTATGTCCTTGCTTATTCCTGCTAATCTTCCATCTCTGAGTATGAAACTCTTCTCGAAAATTGTCCTGTAACGGATATCATGAGTAACAACAAGTATGGTTGTTCCTAAAGCCATGTTAACCTGTTTTATTGTTTCTATCATTTCTCTAGTATGCTTACTATCAAGAGAACCAGTTGGTTCATCTGCTAGGATCATTTCTGGATTTTTAGCTAAAGCAACTCCTAGGGAGAGTCTCATTGCTTCTCCACCTGATAATTTTGCAACTGTATTATTCTTTACATGCTCTAAATTCAACAGATCAATTAGCTCGTCAACTTCTTTGTTTGATTGCTCTCTTGGTAGGTAGAAGATCTGCTTTGGAATAAGCAAATTTTGTCTAACACTCAGATGAGAAAAGAGATTTTCACTGATAAATTGGTTAATAATTCCCACTTTATAGAATCTGAATTCTCGTCTTTCAAACTCGGACATTTTGTCAAATCTCTGATCATTTATGTACAATGCACCACTAGTAAGCTCATCTGTTCCAGCAATCATATTGATTAAAGTAGTTTTACCAGAACCGCTAGGACCGATAATACTAACAAGTTCACCTTCCTTTATGTTTAGATTGAGACCTCTTAAAGCAGCTACTGAAACTTCTGTTACAGGATCTTGGTAGATTTTTATTATATCTTCACATCTTATCATTTTCATCACTCCAAATTTCTTGGTCTAAACCTCACGAAGTTTATTTTCATCGCTACAAAGAATATTGTATAGAACATAACGGGTATTCCCAGAAAAATCAATAGCATTGCTGGAAAAGGATATGGTATTACGAATGGTATAGAAGAATATGTAAAACTCAACATTAAGTACCCTGTGAGTCTTACTAATCCATATCCAGCTACTCCACCAAGAATCAAACCTGGTAGAATAGCAGAGATTAGAAGTTCCAACCCAGTAATTAGAATAATGCTATTAGAAGGAATTCCGATTTTCTTTAAGACATCATGTTTTGTTATCCTTCTCTGAAGTATCTTAATCGGATTGCTCAGACTTGTAAAAATAATCGCAATTAAGCAGATTAGAATACCAAAAACAAATTCAGCTGACATCAACGAATAAAATGGAAAATCCCTGATTAACATTATATCCGCTTCTTCTTCAGTAGATTCCACATTGATGTTTAGTTCTTTTTCAATCTGTTCTGCAAATTTAACTTGATTGGTTGAAGGTTTCAATTTTATCAATAATCTATCTATGGAATAACCTAAGTAATCTTGAGTTGATTCGTTCAGTTTCTTGTAATTATTCATATTAGTTACAAAATAATATTCATTGGTAAAGATACTATCTTGTTGAGTGTTGAAGATTGGATAAAAGCTGAATGTTGAGGAGATATCAAATGTATATTCATTTGGTGAATAAGAGAAAGTGTAATTGGATTTTTCTTTAGCTACAAAAATAAAGAATCCCCTTGACACCATCATTGTATTTGGTTCATCTGATTCCTGTACTCTTTCTTTCCAATCTTTGAGGATATATTTTGGTGGTTGAAATGATGTCGAAAGATAATCATCGAGATTGTTATAAACTAAAGTAAATAACGGCATAGAGCCATGGTGATTTTGGTATACTGTGATATTAGACATACTTTCAATTTCACTATAAAGTTTCAACTGTTCCAATACATTTGGATCAATACTTTGCCAATTTCTTATATAGAGATCACTTCCTCCATTAAGAAGCGTTTCATTTTGGATTTT
>JAGLTB010000123.1 GCA_023270155.1 Candidatus Heimdallarchaeota archaeon
AGTTTATCAGTTTGAATAATACAGTTTCTAGGACATAAAAGACAGTGAACTTTCTTTCCCTCAAGCTTTTCATAAAAATCTGCTTCAAACAACGTCACATGAATCACAGATGCAATTATCGAAAGGATAATTAAACTAGTCAAGTTCTAAAGAACTATAAATTTATCTATAATTTACAAAGCAATTGAGAATGTTGTTTTCACACCTCCTCTGTTACTCATATATGAGGAACAATTACCAAAAATTAATAATATATTCAAATTAAGTCTTTAATGGTATCTGGTGTATGAATTCTGAATCTAAACAAGAAGAAACTGAAAAAAAAGATCTGAATATTATAAAATTAAAAAAAGGTGAAACTGTCAACATTAGTAAAGCTTTAGGTTCGAGTAAGCGATTATCGATTTTACAGTTCTTATCCAAAGAAGAGCTCAATCTTTCAGAGATAGCTGACAAGATTGAAAGCACTCCTCAAGCAGTATATCATCATCTTCAGATTCTTGAGAAATCCAAATTAGTTCAAATTGTAAGAGAAGAAAAGATAAAGAACATGACAAAGACGATAAAGTACTATAGAGCTACATATGAACCAGATGCAATAAATCTAATTCTCTGGGCGCCATTAGACATTATTGAACCAACAGAACTTGAATCCAGAGTTCCAATTCAGGAACGACCTGTTGAAAGAATCGTAAAGAAGATGGCTGATAAGGTTTTCAAAGATTTAACGGATGCAAAAATAGAAGTACTCACAAGTGTTGTGAAGGGCCTTGTAGATTTGTCACATGAGTCAATGAATTCATTACGTAAAGATTATGGACTTGAATTGGATGAAAAACTCTGGAATCTAATTCTGTTATTCTCAAATCTATCGGTAATGAATGCAGTGAAAAAATTTTCAGAAATTGATGAATATAGAAAGAAAATGGAAGATTTAGTATCCTTACTTTATGAAGAGTATCAAGAACTCTAATCTAATCTTCGGATTTTTTTGAATTTAGGGCACTGAAATCAAGAGTTTTTTGACTAGGAGGATTGATATCCTGCAATTCAACTCTCACACCTATTCGTTTAACATCTCTCAAAGCTTCCAGAATGTAATGTTCTCTATCGATTTTAGAAGGATCTGTTAATGTGGGATGTTTTGCTCTCTTGTAGAGTGGAGAATTTCCTTCCAAAATAACAAAAGGAAATCTTTCATAATCTTTCCAGATTTCATCAACATCTAGCTCATTGTTGGAAGCAAAGTCCTCTAAAGCTCCAATAGCAGGAGTCTTACTCTTGTAATCTTTGGGACTCCTTCTTATAGGACCTAAAATCATGGTTTTTTCAATTACTTTCTCTGGTTCCAAATCCTTGAATTCCAAGCACAATTCGATAACTTTTTGTCTTGCTTGTTGAATATCTCCATCTTCTAGTACAAGTTTGAGTGCTTCAGTCTGAACTTCTACAGCAAAAGGTGAAGTATCACTTCTGATAGCTTCAAAACCAACAATTGTAAGTTCTCCAGTTACAGCACTCACGTAGCTGTACCTTTTTTTGGTTTCAGGAGCAAATACTATCCTTAGAGCTAAATCAACAAACTGTAGATCCATTTGCTTAGGGAGCTTTGAAGCGAAATACTCAAGGAGATTATCAGCTTCAGGGACATCATTCAAAGAAAATGCTTTTCCTTTACTTGTTTTTTCAGCAGCTTTGAAAACAGAAGCTTTGTCAGAAAGTTTAACAAAAATACTATCAGTATCTCCATAAACTATTTGACATCTATTATCAGTAAAATCTTGTGTCCATTGATCCACTCTTTTAATGTATTCTTTTGAAATACTTGTAATTGCATTTGAAATTTCGGTATCGTAAAAACGACTACCAACATAATTATGACTTCCATACATGGAATTTGCTACAACTTTGTAAGCATTGGATTGAATTTTAAGTTTCTTTAGTTCCTTCACTAATTTCTTATCTCGATTTGATTTGGAGAAAGAACGAAGATATGTTTCCAATTCATAAATTTTCTTCTTGACACTTTTTCTCTCTACTAGAATCTGATTTTGCATGATTCGTAATCCTGTATCGGGTTTTGTCCTGAATTTGTTCATTGGAGCAGCAACAGATCCATCGAAGCTTTCTCCTCCTATATTGTGACTTACCATAATTGATGGAAACATTGAAGTAAAATCTGCTATCAGAACAGCTTCATGCAACGTTCCTTTCGGAACTAGAACGAAACCTCCAACAGCTAAAGCTCTTGTACTCTTTCTAACAGCTAACTCATCTCTTGTAGGCTCAGCTGGTACTATTGTGTCTTTTTGATGCAAGACTCTAAAGAGCTGAAATTCTCCAAGATGTCTAGGTGTCGAATAAATACCTTCTGATGGTCTTATTCCAACTAGTTTCATAACCTCTAGCCATTCCTCCATCCCCATTGAATAGAAAAGAGAATGAATGATGAAAGAATCATGATTACAAATATCTTCTAGTAATTGTTTCTCTGTTTTCTTCTTGCTATTCAACATCTGAAACCAGAGATCATTAATCTGTGAATAATCTCCTTTTCTTTTTGTATTCAGAAATTGATGAGCAAGGTCTTCTAAACCTTTTTTTCCTGTTTTTGTTCTAAGCCACCTTGTGCTTTTTACTAAATCGTATGAGATGTATCCTGGAATTCGATAGCCCAGATATCCCATAGGAGGTTTAATTTTAGCATTTTCTAGGGGGCAGATAATGTTAGGATCAATTCCTACAGACTCCATTCTTGAGAAAAAGTAAGGTAAAGTAACCTGATTACCATTAAATGTGACAAATATCTCTGGAGATACATCGTGAATTGTTGCAATAACATCTTGTATCATTGTTTTCTCGCATTCGCTCGAGTCTTCTTCTAGAAGAAACGTTTTGTTTTGAGTTTTGCCTTCTTCTTTTCCCCAACTCAAACATACTGCAATAATTCTTTGACTTCTTTCAGCCATAACACTGGAGAAATTTCTAATTTTCTTACCATCTTCTGTTATTGAATTAATAGCTATATTGAAACTCATCACAGTATATTGAAAATCTACATTATCAATTTCTTCGATATCTTTGTAACTTACCTCAATAATACGTGAAAATTGGTTTTCTGGTAATTCTTCATAATTTGTAATCTTTATCCAATTGAGACCTTTGAAATCTGTATCAATTAAGAATCTTGAAGTATAAGATAAATCATTTTCATAGCTCTTTATTCCTTTGTCTCTCAAAAGTTTACTATATTTCATGATTCTCCAAGGATTGCGACCTAGAATTTTGTAGAGAAAAATTGGTTTGTTTTGATAATATCTATACTTAGTAATAGGAAAGTGATTTTGAATCCAATCCCCAAACTCTTTCTCTGTATATAAGAGACTCTGAATGGATTTCGTTGTTTTAGAAACATCATCAATGTAAAAATATGGGTAAAAACCAGTTACATGAATAACTATTGCTTCATTATCTTCCGTTTTTCCCCTGATACGAATGATAGGTTCCTCGGTATCTATTCCCTTCTCTTGAATAAAGAAATCTAAGTCTACTATCAGACATCTTATTGGAGAGGGGTCTACTTCCATCCCAAAATCACTTTTATCCGTAAATTCTATAATGAAATATTATCTTCTGAAATATTTAAACCCTTTTTATTTAAATTATATATAAATGAGTAAAGATTTTGATATAAAAAGCATCAAGTGAAGGGTTAAATTTTTAATAGATAAAATTCTTTTCTATAATGTTGCCTATATGTCGTCTAAAAGATTACCAGCGGATGTCTATAAAAATCTGAAAAAATTAGAGCTTTCCGCAAACACAAAAAGTGGAACAATAGAGGAAACTATCACTTTAGAGAAAGTATCAGATGATGAGGATCCAAGGCCTCATTATTGGTTTATCGTAATGCTATCATTTGGACAAAGAAGTGGATATGTTTATGATAGATCAGGATTACATATTCCAGAACCTGATGCATATGTTTATAGTGTTGAGCTATGGAAATTCAGAGGTTCACAGATCAAGGGTGTTGAAACAAAAGTGAACAAAGTAAACTTTGATACATCTGTTAAAACATTCCAAACTATCCAGAAACAGGTTACAGATGAAACTTTTAGTACTCTATAGTTTATTTCTAAAGAAAGAATAAAACCACAGTTGAAATAGCAGAGGGAAGAAAGCTCAGCAAGATTAATAGTATTTTGTTTGGTTGAAACAGTGGTTTCTGTAAATTACTGATGCTAGGTTTTTCTTTTGTCAGAAATTGAAAATTAACAAGAAACAGACTTGCTACTAAAACAACTTGAATCGATCCTAGAACCAAAAGTTTCAATAATTCAAAATTACCAGTTGTATATACAATTGCAAATCCATAAATTGGTAAAAATCCTACATAGAAGAGAATTATTTGAAAAGTTATTTGTGCAACTATGTTCCTTGATTTCTCAATTATGGTATTGAATATCGCGAATTTAGCTGAAAGTGATATTGCTACTAAACTAGGAGCGACTGAAAGGATTATTAATAGAATTCCAAGAACCCCCCTACCTATCCCTATATTATTCTTAATGAAGCTTTTAATCAATAACGCATGACCTATTCCAAGAAATAAACCGGTAAAAACACCTCCTAGAGGATTGAAAGTTCGAGGTTTTTTAATAATAGGCTTAGTTGAAATATCTTTGTCAGTTAGAACCAAGTATTTTCACCTTAAGTTTTCTTTGCTAATTCATTTTCTCTTAAATATCTTTCAGCAGCTCGTATCACTTTCCGAGTATTCTCAAAAGTTAGCATTTCTAGAGCTTTCTCGTATGTAGCCCATTTAGCTCCTATGTGTTCCTTTGAGATTTGTATGTCATCTGTTGATGAAATACCAACTAAATAAATAACAGTCTTCTTGATTCTATTTTGTCCCCGAGTGAAATAGTAAGTAATTTTATGTTCAAACTCTTCTAAAATTGAAATATCTTTGATTCCCGTCTCTTCAAATGCTTCTCTAAGCGCTGCTTCGATAACGGTTTCATTACCCTCAATTCGTCCCTTAGTCAAACCCCATCTATTTGCCGTAATTCGACTTTTCCCATAGTTGAGAAGGAGATACTTACCGGAGTTATAGATAACTATACCTGCCGATTGCTCAAGTTCCATAGAATCATCATTTTTTTTATTTAAATTAATGTCAACTATTAATAAGATTATTGTATAAGTCACTTTAATTTATAGATATTTTTATCAACAGTGAAAGAGATATTATAGAGTATGATACACCTTATTGCTTTCATGGATATTGAGTCAGGACTCGGTCGAAGAATCTATTCAGATGAGACTTTGATGATGAGCGAGGAACTTGTTTGGCCAATGATCTGTGCTCTAAATAATTTCGTGATTGAATGTACTAAAAGTGAGAGAGGTCTAATCAATGCAGCACTTGAAGACATTAAGATTTACTTGTATTCACCGCTAGGAGAATCTAATCCTCTCAGGTTTGTATTTTTTACTGATGTCTTTGATAACAATGAGTATCTAGAGATGCGAGGGCAATCTATTTTCGAAATATTGTCTCAATACATATCGTTTGAAGTCTTTGATCCACCAGTTGAAGTTATGAATAAAGTTCTAAAAATTGCTCAGTATACTCAAGAATTCCCTTCAGATGATTTTGAATCTATATTTATTGAAAGATTGAAACTAAAGTTGAGAAAAATTGAAGATGAAGGGAAAATACTTGTAGCGGATTTGTTTGTCGGTGATATTGATCAAGGCAAAGTTTTTTCACTCGTTTCTAATGAGGATTTACATGAAAAAAATAGTGTCATACTATTCTCAGAACTGTTAACTGCATTCTCAATAGACAGTGAAATTTTTGTCAAATCCTCTTTAACTAGAAGAGAAAGAGAGAGACTTGAAAGAATGAAAATCAGTTCTCTTGGAATGAATGAAGGATGGTTTCTAAAACAATTAGCGGGAAAAGAAAGCGATTTCTGGTTAGTTGGATACTTCTTTTTCAAGGAAAATTTTGAAATGGAGATTTCAGATACATTGAATTTAATTACAACTGAACTGTCAGAGGAAATAGAAGATTCGATTTCCGAGAGACCGTTTTAGTTGATCTCTTGTTTAATCTTTTCTTTGCTATGATTAGTTGGAAATTTCCATGCTAAGACAAGTTGAAAGGGAAATAGGATCATACTTATGAGAAACGGAATAAGTAATCCCCATTGCTCTTTTGTTTTTTCTATGATAAAGCCAGCAAGAAATCCTGTAGGTAACCATCCTAAGGATTTAATTCCAGTTACCATTCCATAAATTTCAGCTCTGCGATTTGGATTGAAATCTGTAACTATAGAAAGTATTCCTGGAACCCAAAAAGCAATACTTGCTCCTAAACCTGCCCACCCTACTAAAATCAGATAAAACAAGTATTTAGAACTTACAAAATGTCCAATTATATTCATTATGAAGAATAGTGATCCAATTAGAAGACTATAGAATAACAACTGATTCCTTTTTAATTTATCAGATACGAATGTTAATGGGATAAAGAAAACAATTGTGCTAATATTAAGGACTATTTGCATAATTGCAATATGACTTTCATTATAACCATAAACATATTTTACAGCTCCATTGTAAATGTTTAAACTTAACCCCCAAACAAAAGCATCAAAGATAAAAAAGCCAATAGCATATTTTACACCAGGATTTTTGAAAATATCTCGGAATAAATTGTAATCTTGTTCTACACTTTCAGTATACTTACTTTGATTGGTGTCCTTTTTAGTTCTACTATATATCAAGACGAAAGGCATCAAAAGAAACTGCAGTAGAGATTTTACAAATTCATAATATAGAATCCAGATTGCTTTTATTGATTGGATGAATTGTTTCAGTATGTTAGAGGAGTAACCATCAATTACTAAAGGCTCTTTTAATGAAAAAAGTTGAAAGAGAAATAATATCAAATTACCACCAATTAAACCGTAGAAGTAATAACTTAAAGGAACTCGATTTGTAAAGATACGAATGATAATAGGACCAATCATAGCAGTTACATAGAATGCTAAGTTTACAATTGAGAAAGATGAAGCTCTTTTTTCTAATTCACTGCTCTCTGCAACAAGAGAACTTCTAGCAGGATCACTAAATCCAAATGACATTGATACAATCATTAATCCAGTTACAACAAGAAAAATAGGTTCAGCAACTTTACTATGGCTTGCTAAAGCAAATAATATTATCGAGGGAATAACGAGAAAAGTTCCGGCAAGATATACTCTTTTTCTTCCGATTCCGTCACTCACTTTTGCAGCAAGCAACATAGGTAAAATCATTGCTAAAGAAGCAAAAGTCATTACCAATCCAAATACTGATTCAGACTCGATAAAATCTACAAGATAAGGCTGTAAAATAACATTATAGAAGCCACTACAGAGACCGTTAATTAAGAATACAAAAAACATTCTACGAATGTTTATTGTTCTTGAAGGGTGTAGTTTAGCTTCTTTGAATGCCATTGTTTTCATGGAGTGAAAAGCAGTTAAAAACTAATTGGTGAAAGCATGATTAAGGCAAAAAAGTTAAGTAACAATAGATTTTATAAATAACATAGAGTGGAAAAAATTATGAATGAAGATTATTTAGATACACCCATTTCATGGGGAAGCGAAATTATTAATTTCTTTATTCCAAAAGAATATAAGAGTCAAACAAAGTTTCTTCATCCACCCGCTTTTTCAAAAGAAAAAATGTATGAAGGAACTATTGAAGAAGGATTAGATAAAGTTCTGAGTAATCCAATAGGGTATGATGTTTCTTTCGATGAACTAGTAAAACAGAAATATACTGAAGGCAAACCAATAACTTTCGTTGTAGATGATCACACAAGACCAAATCTACATACAAAGATAATCTTACCAATTATGATTGAACGCATAAAATCACTTGGTGTTCCGGAAAAAGACTTTAGAGTTCTGATTGCTACAGGAACACATAGATTACCTAGGGACGATGAATATCCGAATATTGTTGGAGAAACTATCTACACAAAATACAAAGATAATATCGTACCACATGATTGTGATAAAAACATAACAATGATTGGTGAAAGTGATGCTGGTACTCCAATGGGTTTCGACAACTTGGTTTTTGAGTCATCAATAATAATTCCAATTACAGACAGCGAATTACACTACTTTGCAGGTATAGCTGGTACGATTAAAGAAATGTGTCCAGGCATAGCAGCTAGACAAACAGTGAGAATAAATCATCCCAAAATGTTTCATCGAGAATTTGGGTTTGTTCCAGGATGTGGTTTAGGCTGTACTGATGAAAATCCTGTTATTACTGATATTAAGAATATGGTGAGTATTGTAAAGAAACAAGTAACAATTTTTGCTATTGATACTATAGTTACAGAAGGAGAAATTGTTTACATAAATGCTGGAGATCTTGTTGATTTGCATGACGAAGCTTCTGATATAATTGTAGATATGAGAACAGTTAAACTATCCAAACCAGGAAATATAGTAATCTCTGGAATGTTAAGTTGGGGAATAAACCTCTACCAAGCAGGAAAAGGAATTCATGCAGCTTGGAACGCTGTTGGTAAAGATGGAAATAGTGAGATAATCGCTGTAGCACCATTACCTGACGGAATTGGAAACGTTAATTACGAGAAGGTTATGATTGAAGCTAAAGATATGCCTCTACAAGAAGCTTTGGAGTATATTCTAGATAACTATTGTACTGAAGAAACTTTCAAAATTGGTAATCAAAAACCAGTAGATACGCTTCGTATTCTTAAAACAATAGGGGAAGGTAATCTGAAATTTGTTTCAGATATGGACAGTGAAGAACTAAAAATTTACCGTGCAACTCTAATAAAGAAACCTGAAGAAGGACCTGTAGAAGCTTTAAGAAGAGAAGTTAACGATTATATGAGTAAAAATCCAGAAGGAATAATATACATTATGGATGATCCAGGATTGTATGTTATTATTGAATAACCCTTCTTTTTTTTTATAATTCGATTGTATCTTCAGGCCACATTTTTTCTACAATTTCTGCATTACATTTCATGCAGAGATTTTTCTTTTGCATGATTCCATCTCTGTCTGTAGAAAAGTTTTGTATTAACCCTCTGTCACATAAGATGTCTGATTTACACTCTGAACAATAAAAATATCTGCCCTTTTGTTTGGGAGACCAAAGATATTTGCTACATGATGCGCATCGATCTCGGAAATCACATTTTAGGTGTTGTGCAATAATTGTCATAAGACTAATCTTCCTCTTTCTTCATTAACCAATCATGATAATCTCTTTTACGTCGTCTATCTTTTCTATCGATTTCTTCCTCACTCTCACCCATTTCCTCTTTGAATTCTTCTTTGATAGTCTTTTTTACTTTCTCAAATTCCCCTCTTCGAAAAGATAATCCACAATCTAGGCAGACATAAAATGGGGGTTTCCACTTTACCTCACCACCGCAGTCCTGACATTTTGCCACTTTTTACTCACCTTTTTCTTCAATCAACTATATGCAGAATGTTATTTAAAAACTAACTTATTCTGTCAAAAGCTGCATATTTTCAAATGTACAACAAATTGGTGCACGCACCGGGACTCGAACCCGGGTTAGCAGCGTGGGAGGCTGCAGTCCTACCACTAGACTATACGTGCAAAATTCTCATCAATTTAATACTTTGTTCTTTTATAACATTTTCTTTAATTTATTTTGTCTCTACTTTGGATAGTATCTCTTCAAGAAATTCGACTAATATCTTTATTTCCTCTTCTGTGTTGTAGAGATGTGTTGAGATTCTTGCCAAATCATTATAGGGCAGTTTATACATGAACAAATGAGCACACAAAGCTCCACTCCTGATGATAATGTTTTTCATATCATCAAGTATGATTGCTATGTCATTGGCATCAAGAATCTCACTTGCAAAAGTTGTAATTGGTCCATACTCAACTCCTTCAATTTCTATGAGATTGATTCCAGGTAAATTACTGAATTCCTTTCGTATTAGTGTACTAAGTTTAAGTTCATGTTCTTGAATCTTTGTTAAGCCAACATTTGATAGAAGCTCTAAACTGTTTGTTAAACCTGAAATGTTCGCTAAATTCATGATTCCACATTCAAATTTTGAACCAGAGGAAGTTAGATGAAACATTGTCTCTTCAAGTGCAATAATTGAACCACCTCCCACTATTAGGGGATCCATTTCTTTTTCAATATCATTGGATAGTATTTGGAGGGCTAGACCTTGTGGTCCAAGAGCACCAACACAACTAGCAGTTAAAACGATATCTGGAGACATTTGATTAAATTCAATAGGCTCATGCCCCACAGAATTGCTGATATCCAAAATAAAAGTTGCTTCTATATCTCGACACAATTTAGCAATTTCCTTCCA
>JAGLTB010000124.1 GCA_023270155.1 Candidatus Heimdallarchaeota archaeon
GTTAGTTCTTGTTCGTCCTTAAAATTCAGATATTCCAGACCAGTTCCAAAAGATTGATGGGTTTTTATCACTGGAGCAAGAATTGAATGATCTTCAAGAATACTTGTTACAATTCTCCTTTTATCAACGGATTCTAATGAAAACAGAGCATTTGTCAATGCTGTTTCTTTGGAAGGTAAAAATGAAACCTGGGCTGCTTCTACTTTGAAGAAATCTGCAACATTCTCTCTGTTATTTTCTAACTTCTTCATACTCTCCATTGCTTCGTGATGTACACCTCTAATAGTTGCTGTACCTTCTTTTTGATAGAAGTTAACAATAGTGTTTAATGAAGAAACAGGTAATTTACCAATTGTTGCAGAATCAAGATAGATCTTGTCTTCTTGTAGATTAAAATCAATTCCGAATCTTGTTATTGTCATATTACTAACGATGAGTGATTTGTACTCCTTTAAAACATTACTAGGGAACGATAGGGAAAAAGGGCTTACTTAATCTTTTCACAATAAGAAAACAATAGTTTGAACAGAAAAATTTGTTAATATGAATGTTTATCTTCTATACTAGGGAATGATCGAAAGGCATTTGGTAAAGCAATACTGCTATGCCAGAAAGAAGCTTATGTGACCCTCAATAACTGTTTCTAAATCTCTTCCATTATCGAATTAAGGAGTTCGTTGAATTTTCTTATATCCTCTTCATTATTATAGATATGAGTTGACACTTGAACTAGAGAATCTTTTCCAATTTCGTCCATAAATAGATGAGAACATAAAGCTCCGCTCCTAACAAATATCTTTCCTAAATCTTCCAATATAATAGCTATATCATGAGCATCTATTTCTTCACTCATGAAAGAGAGAATAGGGCCATATTCCAGACCATTTCTTTCAATTAATTTAATTTTGGATGAGCTTTTTAATCCATCTGCGATTAAATCTCTTAATTTTATTTCATATGATTTTATCTTTTCAAATCCTATATTGTTAAGCTCTGTTAAACTGTTTTCCAATCCAACTATTGCTGCTAAGTTCAATTGCCCTGGTTCATATTTATTGCTCCCAGAAAGAAGTTTGAAAGAATTAGTGTTTAAAGATACTATTGATCCACCACCTACTAAAAATGGTTCAAATGCCTTATCAATATCCTTAGCTAGTATTTGCAATGCTACTCCAGGAGGACCCAAAGCTCCTGAAGAACCAGAAGAAAGAATAATGTCTGGAGAATGTTTAGTAAAGTCATATGATTCATGTCCAACTGAGTGGCTTATATCTAGAATGAAAGGGACTTCTCTATCCTTACAGATTTTAGATATATTTTTCCAATCCCTTTTGACTCCAATACCTAGAGTTAATGCTGATAGAACAACTGCTTTTGTTTCAGGAGAGATCCTTTCATTCAATTTATCCATAAGATTTTCCTCATCTTTAAGTGATAGAAAATCAATCTCCATGTCATATATTTCACTGAATTTTATTAAAGGTGCGAGAATAGAGTGATCATCTAACACACTAGTCAAGATTTCGCTCTTTCCAGTTTTATCAAGATAAAAAAGAGAATTGAGAACAGCAACTTCTCTAGAAGGTAGGAAGGATAATTGATTAGGAGCAACTTTGAATACTTTGGATATAGCATTTCTCTTTTCTTCAAGAACTTTCGAAGCTTCTATGGCAAGCCTATGCGTACCTCTGATCGTTCCCCCTTTTGTGGTTTCATAGAACTCTTGAATCAGTCTTATTGATGAAGTAGGAAGCCTGCCTAGAGTTGCAGAATCTAAGTAGATGTCTTCATCAGGAAGTGAAAATTCTAAATTGAAATTGTGTCTATTGTTAGACATGTATAATGAGAACAAAACTAGCTTGTTATAAAGCATTTGTTTGAAAACATCATTTTTTTATATTGCGTTACTTTGTCGCTGTTTAATGTCTAATTCAGATGACTATTCAATACTGAAACAAGAAATTCAAGAAACCATGAAAACATATACTGAACTTCTTGAAAATATATCTGAGAAAGAATCAAATGAAATTAACCAAACTTTATGGAAAATTCGTGCTGAATTGGAAACTATAGTTATTGAATTTAAGAATTTGATTACAGATAGTTTACTAAAAGAGAATTGGCAAGAAAAGTTCCACTCAAGTTATAAGGGAACAAGTTCAAAAGATAAAGCTATTTCTAAACTACAAGAATATGGCTTGAGTATAGACGAAATTATGGATTTATTCTCTAAAAAAAGGAAAGAATGTTATCAATATCTCTGGAAACTCAAAGAAGTTATATCATCTGTGATTTCAGCTTTTCCAGAAACTCGATTTAGATGGGTGAATAATCAACTCCAGGAAGAAAAAGAGAAGATTTTTGAGATTTAGAACTTCTTTACATCTAACAGTAAATATAAATGATAAGATGCAAGTGTGTGGTTAATGAGTGTTAGTCCAATCAAAAAGGAATTCCCTGATGATATGGATAATATCAGAGAAGCAATGAAATTGGAAAAATACATCTGCCCTCATAGAGGAATAAATTATCCTTGCGTTATTTGCAAAGACTGCAGAGATATGGAACTAAGGCAATTTCCTCTAAAAAATGGTTTTATTGAGAAAACCAAGAATTCAAGTTTGATCTCGCTCATCTTAGAACTCCGGGATCCTTTTGATGATATGTTATTACGACGTTTAAGTTTTGCACTTTCTGAAGCAACAGGAATAGTGCAAAAAGAACCAGAACCAGGATTTTCAATCACGTTTTACATCTCTGAAGCATTAATGGAAAAAGTCCAAGAACCTGAAAAACTTGTAAAATTCATTTCTGATTTTCAACACACTTTTCTTTCAGAAACAATAGCAGCAAGAAGTGCAATAAACAAGTGGGAAAGATCTACAACAAAAAGATTACTTTGGGATATGAGTATTGTATAACTCAAGAATAATTCTGTTAGATTTTTCATCAAGAAACGCTTTTCCAATAAACTCCTAAATCATCTGCATGTTTTCT
>JAGLTB010000125.1 GCA_023270155.1 Candidatus Heimdallarchaeota archaeon
AAAGAACACTGGTGCCATTTCGGAGTTAGCGAATTGATCTGCTAATTTCACACTATGAAGTGTGAAAGTTACCAGTA
The DNA here is from genome assembly GCA_023270155.1 of Candidatus Heimdallarchaeota archaeon. Taxonomy (GTDB): domain Archaea; phylum Asgardarchaeota; class Heimdallarchaeia; order Heimdallarchaeales; family Heimdallarchaeaceae; genus UBA460. The sequence continues at coordinate 78 of JAGLTB010000125.1, forward strand.
AACCAAATATAACGAGATAAGCAATTATTGCCTCATCTCTTCCAATTGATTTCGTTATTCGTATCTTTCGTTTCGTTAATGCCATTTTTCCATGAGCACTTAGAGAATATGTGTAGAGAAGCTTATCAATTGCCATAGCACTCAGAAGCGCAGCAGCTGGTGCCAATAATAAAATCAATCTGACCATGGATCCAGAGAAGTATATTGTAGTAATTCCTAAAGTTAGAATTATAATGTTTATATCAGTTGGTTTTTTCAAACAGTAATACATACCCAGTGGTATAAAGAATGCCATTATGTGAATGTGCTGAAACAATTCAGCCCAAGTCATAGGTTGATGCTCACTTACTGAAGAAATAATCGGAATATTGAGTCTTTCACCTGGCAGAATAACTGACCAGAATTTTTGCGAGATATTGGAAAATATATCCAAAGACAGGAAAATTGAGATAAGTACTGTAAATAGGACAAGAATTACAATTGCGCTGATTATTATTGATTGTTTAAATGTTCTCTCACTTAAACTACGGGATAGATTTTGTACAAATGCGATAAATACCAAAAAAGCTATCATCAAAAGAGGTATCATGTTTTCTATATTGAAAAATTGATTTCTCATGACTCTTGGGATTAAGAAACCAATGCTTAAAGCGGTCACGATTGTGATTGTATATGTTTTTATTAATTTGTAAGTTAGCTTGCGAGTTAGAACCAGTACTAACACGATTATAGGCAGAAGATCCAGAACATATCTATAGGCGCCCCAACTTCCAATCATTAGTCCTAAACTAATTCCTGCCCCAAATGCAGCAAAGGTACCGCCTCTTTTAACTGCACGTATAAAGAAGTACAGAGTTAATATCATAAAAAGAATACCAACTGATTCATTATCAAAAAATCCTGCATTGCTTCTTGAGAGGTATGCAGGAGAGATTGACATAAAGAAAGCCATAAATAATCCTGTTCTAGGACTTACCGCTTCTTTTCCCAAGTAATATGATGCTATAATTGTGATAAAACCATAAATTACTGGACTGAAGTAAGCAACTTGTTGAATTGAAACATTGATTGAAAAGATATTCAGGATTCCGTTAATAAGCACTGCACTAAGTGGAACACCCCAATAAAGTTCGCTTCCGGTATTAAAACCATAAGGATACCAAGAATTTGATTTAAACCAATGAATAAATGCCGACAAACCATTTTGTGCAATATATTCTGAGCTTACTAATTGTACATATGGATCAAACGCTTTTATGAGAGGATCGTAACCTTTCATAATTGGATATATTCTTACAATCACTCCTACTGCTAGAATGATAAACATGCTAATTGCGCTTAGTATTGTTTCTCTTTTAATTTCGTAATCTTCAAAATGATCAACTATTTTTTTCCAGAATCGACTTAAAAGTCCTGATATACCACTTTCACTAGACACAAATGTTCACCTTTATACTCGTATCGCTAGATTGAGTATTCTTCTTTTTGATGTTGATAAATGAAATGCGTTTAAAAATATTACTTATGCATAGATAAAAATTAGCTAATATTTGTCTTGAAATCATATAGTTTGAGAAAATTATAGTAACATTAATTAACATAAGAATGTCTTAATTTTTTAGAGAATCATGAGACTTGAAAGAAAAATAGCATATGCATTAGCTAAAGAATTAAAAGACATTACACAAGAGGCTAGACTTGAAGCTCTAGCGGTTTTAACTGCCACAGGAGATAGAATCGCTTTTTATGCTGGAGATAAGAAAGCTAATTCTACTGAATTATCAGCTATAGGTGCAGCTCTCGTCGCGGCAGCTAGATTGGCCTTGGAAAGATTAAATTTCTCACCTATTAACGATGTAATGGTTCGAGGAAAGAATGGTTTTCTTATTCTAAAATCAATAGGTGATTTTCATCTTGTTGGCGGAACTAGCGACATTGAGGAATTTAAAAACGCGATTGCTGTTCTTTCAAATCATGCGCCACAAATAGCAGATATTCTATCTTATGTGCAAATTGACGATGATGAAATTCCAATTGAATGATATCGATTCAATTCCTTCTTTTATGATATTTCATTAAAATCGATAATTGTTCTTTGTAAATTCTTTAGATTTATGAGGTAAGTTTTACCAGTAGTTGGATTTATATTCATACTTTTTTGATAAGAAGTTTGATATTGGAAAGTTCCAGAATTAATGAGCGTGACACCCTTATAGGTTTCATCTCCAGCGATGTGAGTATGTCCTGTTTGAAATATATCAGGAATTTTTGATATGACAAGTTGATCTACTGGCTCTGGAGCAATTGGTGTTCTTCTTCCATATATTGGAACTAAATGTCTGTTTTTCAGCATTTCAACCATTGCGGGCATCGAAGTTTCATGATGAATAGCAGGGATGGCAGAATTAATGTCCATAATTGAATTACCATGTGACATCAGAATTTCAACATTATGAGCTTTCAAATATGTGGGACTACCAAGAAGATGAACATTATCTAAACCATGTAATTCGGGAGCAAATTCTTTCTGTATTGGTGTTTGAGGTTCAGCTGATCTTGCTGCGTCATGGTTTCCTGGAATAATTACGATTTCCACATCACTTCTAATCTGTTCAAAATACTCCGCAGCAAGTAGATATTGGAGTTGAATGTTCTCCAAAAGTAAATCATCTTCTTGACCTGGATACACCCCTACACCATCTACAACATCTCCACCTACAAAGATATATTTGATGTTTTCTCCTATTTGATTATGTTTCTCTGATTCAAGTTGTCCGTTGATGAACTTTATTAAGCGGAGGAAAAGTTCTCCTGCGAAATTCTTTGAACCAACATGGATATCAGAAATAAATAGAGCAAGAACATCTTCTGCAGATTTGTGTGGTTTGTGATTGAAAGGAATATCTGGCCAAAGAACATCATTAACATTAAGTATTTTTTTGTTCCATTTACCAAGAAAGCACAGAACAGAATCTTCGAGTATAAATTCAGCTTTTTGAACAAGATCAACATTTGAATTCATAATAATGCCAGTTATTGAGCCGTGCTTATCTTCTAATTCTAAAATAATATTTCCCTTTCTTGTCTTCTGTTTTGAAGAAACCATCGCTAAAAAGGATACTTTATCTTTATTTGCTTTGGAGTCAAGATGATCAGTAGATACTCTATTTGTAATATCTTTACGGCGTGTAAAAAAACCACTTATTAAATCAAAACGGCTTTCAAAATATTTGCTGAAGCTTTGTACGGATGCAGGGCTTTTTCTAGTATCAGGTTGAAATACAATCTGTAAATCAGCAGAAATTTTCTCCTTTTTAGAACTTATAATTGCAGATTTTTCTTTATCTTTTGTTTTTTGTTGAACTTCGTTATCTGAAGAAGTTATAGATGATTTCTCATCTTTCTTCAACTTTGATTCTTGTTTTACATCTTTGATTGATTCTTGTTTTACATCTTTTTTCTGAAACTGTTTTATATCTTCTAGAGAGAGGATGAATTTATCGATTTTTGTGGAGAGAATTTTTTCAATAATCAAATCGCTATTTTCCAAAGAAGTTAAAAACGAATATGCATCTGGAGTAAGTTGATAACCTTCAGCAATTAGTTTTCGGAGTTTTTTTGTAATGTCCATTATTCTGCAACTTTATATTTGGCTAGTGATTAAATAATTTTCTAATGCTGAAACAAAAGTTAACCTATCAACAAAAAGTTTAAGATATAATGAATTTGTGATAAAATTAACGTAAGACCCCGTAGCTCAGCTGGATAGAGCACCAGCCTTCTATATCCTCAATGAAGAAAGTTGGGGGTCGCGCGTTCGAATCGCGCCGGGGTCGCCAAATCTCTTATTATGTTTGAAATTCACACCATTACATTATTTTTGTAAAAGAAGTAGTAGATGAAAAATAATATATATATCTGCTTCTACGAGCTCTTGATTACAATGAGCAGCTCTAGTAAAAAGAAGAAAAGAGATACTAGTCCTATGCCTGCAACAGGAGCAGGTTTAATGAGATATTATGATGAAGATTTACCAGGAGTTAAAATAGGACCATGGTATGTCATTGCGTTTTCCGTGATTTTAATTCTTTCAGTTATTGTAGGGAATATTTTCTATCAAGGAACTTAGCTCTTCTTACTGAAACATAAACGGGTGTGAGAACCATTAAAGCCGCTCAAGAACTAATGAAGAAGCTATATTTTTCTAAAGATCTAAATCGAGGGAAGGAAAGAACTGTTCTTAGGTTAGTGGAGGAATTAGGGGAACTTTCTGAAGCTGTCCTACTTAAAAACAACGATAAAATTTCAGAGGAAATAGCAGATGTTATAGCATGGACTTTAAGCATTGCTAACCTATACGAGATTGACGTAGATGAAACTTTTAATCTAAAATATAAAGACGTTTGTCCTGAATGCAACAAATGTCCATGCGTGTGTGAATCTATTTAAAAATGTCATCCTTTTTCCAATAAATTCGAAGTGTAATATTCGAATATCATTCACGCTAGTCCCAAAATTTTTGTTGATTTTTTAATATCAACACAAAGAAAATGTACGAAATGAAAGAAATAGTTCTCTATATATCAGAAGATTGCCCATACTGTAATATTGCAGAAGGAATATTACAGGCTGTTTTAGATGAGTACAATGGCTTATTTCAATACAAAAGCATCAAAGTTAATAATAAGAGCTTAAACAACATCTTTTCAATTCCAACAATCTTTGTGGGAAAAACAAGAATTGAAGGCTTACCTGAGAAAGAGCAAATTCATACAGCACTGTTCTCTTAACTATTCTGTCCTCAAAAATTATTGATATCATATAAGCTAAGTTTCTTTGAAGTAAAATTCATACTCAACTACATCTCGAATTAAGTTACCAACTTGATCTCCTAAATCAAGGAGTTGTTTTAGATAATCTTCCCAAGAGAGAATACTATATGCTTTTAACCAAGATTCATATCCCTTCTGTAATCCTTCTTTTGCTTGAAGATGGCTTTTACAATACTTATCGCTTGGACTTTTCTTATCAACTTTGCAAA
>JAGLTB010000126.1 GCA_023270155.1 Candidatus Heimdallarchaeota archaeon
TACTAATTTTGATAACAAAACTTGATATCAACAAAGTAACTGAAATTCCAACTAAACTAACAATCTTCAGAATATTTTCTGTATTTTTTGAAGATAATTTTCCTGCAATCAAAGATGAAGCTATCATTCCAATAGGCAGCCCTACCATTATTTTACTTACTTGAACAACATTCCCCACTCCTTGTAACTCAACTAGATAATCAGGAATTGTAAGTATTAATCCCATGAAACCAAATACTGATACTGCAGCTGTAATAACACCAGTGGATATCTTCCTATTTCTTGTTAATCCTCGACCTATTATAGGAACTAATCTAGTTCTTCTTGTAAAAACAAAGTATAGAACAAAAAACGAACTAATAATAATAAGAATTCCTGGCCAAATAGAACCTTGATTTATCTCCAAATCAGCAAAAATACCTAAACTAAAGAAAAACATAGCTAAGAAAAAAGCAAAGATAAGGTCAGCCCACCACGCTGTTCGTGTTCGTTTTTCATATGAAAATTCTGAAAATTTGGGAATAAAGAAATGGACTAAGATAAAACATAATATCCCGATTGGAATATTGATTAAGTAGAAATAATTCCAATCAATAAATGATGAAATAATTAATGCTATGACAGCTCCAACAATTACAGCTGATCCAATTAGAGCATAAATGGCTCCATAAGAAATACCTCTTTTCTCATTTGATGTGTAATGAGTAAGTATTCCTATCCCTGTTGGAAGAATAAAGGATACACCTATGGATGTGATAACTCTAGCAAAAATTAGGAAAATTATAGAATTAGAAAAAAAACATAAAAAACTTCCAAGAACAAAAACTGTAACTCCGATCTGAAAAATCATTTTATGTCCATAATTATCGCCTAAATCCCCTGAAAAGATAATAAAAGCAATAAAGATTACAATATAAGTTAGTGTGATCCATTGTACTTGTTCTTGTTGAAGAATGAAATCTGCTTTTATTGATTCCAATAATAATAAGGTTGCAGTAATATCGGAGAATGAAATAAAAAATCCAAAACCAATGGATAGAATTAGTACAATTAAACTAACATTTGTACCTTCTTCACCAGAGTTGATTTTGAGATTCACTTGTTCGACTGTTTTAATCTTTTCTTAAGATTTTTGATATGAAAAAAATATTAAACTCCCTCGAGAAGTTTCCTTCCTCTTTCTTCAGGTCCTCTGGAATATGAGTAAAATGCTGCTAGAAGAACCAATATACAGAATATGATAAACTCCACTCGCAGAGAAATAACATAATGAGGAGGATGCTCTATTCCTAATCCTGTCCTTTTTTCTAGAATATTTCCTGACAAAACAAACAAGCATGCTGATAATGCTGTAGCCAAACTGATTCCAACACTCATTGATAATCTTGTAAGAGCTCCAACAACACCTAATTTGTCCTTTGGAGCAGCAGTCATCACAGAATTATTGTTTGGAGTCATAAATATTCCATTAGACGCACCCATTAGGACTGACACAATAACTAATTGCCAAATTGGTGTATCTACTCTAATTATCAATATAAGAAGAATAAAAGTTAGAGACATACCTACTAAACCAATTGTAGAGATTATTCTTGCGTCTATTTTGTCAGATAATTTTCCTGCAATTACTGCAAAAATAGGCATAGCTATGGGTAGACCTGCAATTGTCAAACCTACAAGCATAATATTGTCCATTCCTTGTATCTCTTGCAAATAAAAGGGATATTGATAGACAATAACAATCAGTCCCAATTCAGCTACAATCGCTGTTATTATCCCTACTGTGATCTTTTTGTTTTTGACTAATCCAAAATCTATAAATGGATTTTTCGTCTTTGTCTCAATTAGAATAAAAATCCCTAGAAAAACAAAACTGAGCAGAAGTAAAATCCCTGCCCAAAGAAGATATCTATTTATCTTCAAATCAACAAATACACTTAAACTTAGAATCAATAGAGATAGGAATAATGCAAAAGCAAATGCACCCATCCAATCTGTTCTTTGCTTTTCTTTTTCAGTTGTTATCTTTGGAATACAAAGTTTCACTGAAATTAGACTCACAATCCCAATTGGAATGTTTATTAGAAAAGTACTATTCCATCTAAAATTTTCCATTAAAACTGAAGCTAAAACTACTCCAATAAGCACTGAGAGTCCAATCAACAGATTTGTAAACCCTATTATCGATCCTCTGTTATCAGTTGTAGTAAAATGTGTTAAAATTGCCATTCCGTTCGAGATTATAGATGATACACCTATCGATACAATTACTCTAGAGATAATTAAAAATGCGAATGAATTAGAGAAAAAACACAGAATACAACCGAGAATTAAAATTCCTGTTCCTATTTGAAATAATAACTTATGTCCAAATTTATCTCCTAAATCTCCTGCAATTACGATGAAAGCCATCATAACCATAAGATAGACTAAGATTACCCATTGGATATGATTCTGTTGGATATTAAAATCATCTTTAATTGTATCTAATAAAAGTACAATAACTGAAGTATCTAAAGTTGTCATGAAAATTCCTGAGCCTACAGATAGAACTAACACAACAAGACTTATTTTATTTTCACTTTCCTTTAAATTCTCCATAATCTTCTAGGTTTCTTGCGAGTTTATTTAAGAATTTCGGGAGATATTAAAGGATTTGAAACAAAAAAACTAAAATTAATAAAGTTCTTTCAAATAATAATCTTACTTCTCACCTCGAAAAACAACTTATTTTGTAGAGTACAATCAGTGAAATTTTGAGAATTTTCTGTTATATTTCTTCTCTATTTTCTTTCTGGAAAGATCATAGTAGAAAATCATTAACAAGATTCCTATAATGAAGCAAATAGCAGGAACACCAACCATAAGAACTTTAATTCCAGTTTTAGCTAAAGGAGTTTGTTCAGAAGCTAAAGGATCAAACTTTGTTCTTTTTAAAACAAACGTAATCAGATATGATTCAAAAACAATAGCAATTCTGATTGCAAATCCATAGATACCATAAATTAGTCCTTCTCTTTTTTCTCCAGATTTTTGTACATCTTCATCTATTATTTCTGCTAATAAAATATCAGGTATAAGTAATAAACCTGAGATAGAAAATCCTACAAATACCATCAGAATTAGAACGACCCATCCCCATCCTTCTCCAGCAAAAGCTAAAGGTAAGAGAGAGATAAAGAACAAAGCGCCACTAGCTATATAGACTAGCTTCGGTCCTCTTTTTATTGATATCTTAACCCAAACAATAAATGTCAACAATCCAACAGCAAATGCAATTGCATTGATATAGGTTTCATATTGAGCTTCTTGAACTAAAACCCACTTATTCATATATCTAACCATTGCCATTAGTATCAGGAAAGCTATATTAGACATACCGATTGCAACTGCAAAAGCAATCAGATTCTTGTTCTTAAGAACATCAATTATTGCTTGTAAATTTGTACGTCCTTTCTTCTCTTCTTCTTCTTCTTCCTCTGTTTCTTCACTATCTACTATTTTTTCATCTCGGCTTCCATACAAAGACAATAGGAAACCAATTAAGACTGCAACTACTAATATTATGATTGGAAGCTTATAGGAATCTATGTCTCCATATTCTATCAAAAGTGGGGGAAAGACTAAAGCAAAAACGATACCTAGAAGTCTAATAGTTTGAGTTATTGCTGCAACATAACTTCTCTCTTTATCTTCTTTAAATTTCTCTGGAAAAAGTGTCTGCCAAGACATTACAACCATAGTAAAAAGTGTATCAAATATAAGTAGAAAAGAAACCATGTAAACAAAAATAAGATTATGGTTGACTGCTCTAACATAAGGTTGGAAGAGGATGTTAACTGTATTTTGAAGTACTAGTGATTTTGCACTGATGAATGAAGGAAACAAGAAATTACTATAACCTACAACTGTATTGATACTAGTTTTGCTAATTATTAAGGAAGGAGGAAGAAACCATAAGGCAAGGAAAGATAATGTAAAAGGTATAAAGCCGAATAAAATGAAAGGAAAACGTCTTCCCCAGGGAGTTTTTATCTTATCTGATATAAGTCCAAAGAGAGGATCATTTAATGCGTTCCAAACAGCATAGATAGTCATGATAATGGGAATATAATTAATATTCAGAAGCACTTCATCTGTATAAAAATTGAAAATATTTACGTTTAGAAAATTTATCATTATTCCATAAGACATAGCCATAGTGCTATAAGAGAACATTTTAACTAATTTTCTATCTCGTTCGAATCTCAAATAAACTGGATAAAATTTACTCCTATAAAAAGTTTAGAGTAAGAATTTCACTTTTGAACATCGGATTTGATGAGTTCAGGATGTACGAAATTAAAAGCATCCTTTATCTGATCTTCAGTGGGAGATATTTCTAGGAAATCTATTATACGATTAATTTCATCTTCAGAATTATTAATGAGATTTTTTAAATCGACTTGAATACACTTCTTATCTTTAGTAAAATGTTCGATTTTTCGATGTGCGTCTTCTACAATTTTAGATAAATATTCTAATTCATGAAAGATGAAACCATGTCTTAGAATTACACCAAAAGTTCTTAGAGCTAAAGGGATCCATTGATGAATGGGTTGGTAAGAATATTCCAATTTTATTTCTTTCCACCATCTGCCCTTCCTTCCAGCTTGAATCTGTGAATTTGCGACACTCTCAGGTGGTCTATTTAGAAAGATGTAGTAAGGATTTTTCAGATGTTTCTCGAAGTAAGGAATAGTATAGATCAACACAGCATCTTTCCATCCCCAAAGTTTTCTTTCTTTTTTTCGAATTAAAGCAACTAATCTGTCTTCATATTTCTCTACAGCTTTTTTGATTCTACTTTCATCCTCTTTGAGTCTGTTTGGATATCTAATTAGAATTTTAGCCTTGAAAAGCAGCCTATGGTGAAGAACTTGAAAATCCTGATCTTCATAAGAACCGTATTTGTTATCATGAGATTTAGCAATTAGTTCCTCTTCATTATCTCCCATACTTACGCCCAACTTATGCAATATACCTGCTAATAAAGAAGAACCACTTCTAGGTTGGGTTAGAATTATCACTGTTTTCATTCTTTCACCACAGAGTTAAAGGAAATTATTCTTAGTTCAATTTCAATTTCCTTCTTTCTGTCTGTTTTAAATAATTTTCCCTCGAACACGTACAGAATAATCAAGTCAGGTTAGTAATTCCATAACTCTACCTGCAGCGTGAAGAACCTCTTCTGAGATATCTTCTAGAAATGTTAGTGATTTTACTTGAATGCCAATGAAAAGAAATTCTCTTCTCTTTGATTCAAGAAGTCGAGATATTTCTTGATAAGGAATAGTATGGGTGGAAATTTGTTTTACATTTGTTTCAATTTTTGGTGATACTAACAAGGAACCTGGTTCTGCACCGAATTCCACAGCATCAATCAAGATGACTTGTTTGTATTGTTCTTTATCAAGTATGTAAAGTAATATTGTAGATATATCCTCTTCTTCTTCTGAAAACACATTCTTAGGATAAAATTTCGATAGTTTTTCAGCTATGATTAAACCTATTCCATCGTCTGCTCTATCTTTGTTACCAAGACAAATAAAAGCACATTCTTTTGCATCAAAAGAAGTAAAAAAAGAGGAAAGAGATGACACTTATTTTTTCACCAATTTAACCATATGACAACTGCAAGAGATACAAGGATCATAAGCTCTAGCAATCATTTCTAGGTTCAATTCTGTGTCAGGGTTATCTTCTTTAAGAAGTTTCTCTGCAGCTACTTTGATATATTCCTCTATGTCATCTAAAAATTGAGCTGTTGGAGTAATAATATCCGCGTTCACAATTTTGTTGTCCTTTATCTCATATGTATGATAAAGTATACCTCTAGGTGCTTCTACAGCTGCTGTAGCAAAACCATCTTTCACATCAGGAACAACGATTTCAGTATCAGGTAAAGATTTGATTTTTTCAATTAATCCTGGTATTTCTTCGAAAGCCCAAAGAGTTTCAATTGCTTGTGCTAGATTGTTATAGATAGGATTATTCTTCCAATTTTCGTTGTAGTACTTATCGAATTTTTCCTTTGCTTCCCCTGTTAATCTGTCACCTATGAGAACTAGCCTAGCTAATGCTCCAACAGAGAAAGGTTTGTCATTATATCTTGATCGTTTTGCATAGCTGTGAGGAACAACTCTTTCGTTGGTTAGTTTTTTGTAATCTTCTACTGGATGTTCTTCTCCGTTGGAAACTAGTATAGTATCTCCTTCAAATCCAAATTTACCATCAGGTGGATTGCAACACATAAATTGAGTTTCTCTTTCACAGTAATCAGGAATATCCAATGTAGCCATAACATCTATGAAGTTCGAAATCCATTCTTTGTATTCAACAGCTTTCTCTGCAAAATAATCTAATTCTTCATTTGTAGGTATTCTTCCAAATCCTCCAATTTGTGGATTTTCTCCATGGATTTTTCTTCCCATTAAGAGTTTCATTAGTTCTGTACCGTATTTTTTCATTGTTACAGCTTCTATGACTGTTTCTTGATGTGTTGGAAGAAGTGCAATTGCAGATGGTTGTTTGAAGAAATCAGGTACTGCAAGGAAATAAACATGTAAAACATGAGATTCTACGTATTCAGCAAGATGCATTAAATACCGAAGTAGTTTGATTTTTTCTGGAACTTCTACCTTTAGAGCTTTCTCAATGGATTTTATAGCTACGTAACGATGTGAAACTGTACAGATAGCACAGATTCTTGAAACTAAAGATATATCTTCATGGATTGTTTTTCCACGTACTAAAGCTTCGATCATTCTGGGTCCTTCAAAGATATCAACTAATACATCTTTGACTTCGTTATTTTCCACGATTACTTTTATTCCCCCATCTCCTTCGACTCTTGAGAGAACGTCAACACTTAGATCTTTCATTTTTCCAATCCTCCTAAAGCTTCTTTGGCAGTACTCCCACCAAACATCATAATTTTTCTAGAAATTTCTTCTTTAGACAAACCAATTTCTTCTAACTTGGTTATCATTGACTCATAATTAGCTGCTTCAAATGGTCCAAAACATCCTACACATGAGACATTAAATGATGGACATTTAGCATCACAACCAGCTGAAGTTATTGGTCCAAGACAATACTTTCCATGAAGTAGAAAACAGTCATTACCTTGATACTTACATTCAAGACAAACCGAGTAAGGATACTTAACTGGTTGCA